>JAYSZD010000151.1:0-14522 GCA_043738185.1 Hymenobacter sp.
ATGCCATTCAGAACCACAAACGCGGCCAGCACCGCCCACCATGCGCGGCGCGACACCATAATCAGCACTTCGCCCGCGCCACGAAGCCTTGTGCCCAGCCACCAGCCCGCCCCGGCCGACGCCAGCACGCTAAGGAGCGTGATGGGCCGCGCCAGAAAAAGCACGGCGGAATAGGCCGTGCGCGGCAGTAGCACCAGCCAGCGGTACGATTGCAGGGCATCATCGGGGGCCATGGCGTGGGCCCGCAGCCAGTTGCCGGGCGCAGCCACGGCCACGGCAGTAGCCACGCCGCCGATGGCCAGCCACAGCCACCACTTGGGCCGGGCCGCCGCCGGTAGCGCGTAGCCCAGCAGCGCCAGCACCGGTACGGCCTGCACCAGCGTCAACTCGTTGCCCACCAGGGCCAGCATCAATGGCAGGCAAGCGAGCCCGGCGCAGCGCCAGCGGGCGGGCTCCGGCCCCCAGCCGGCCCGTAGGGCCAGCGCCGTAAAGTTCAGCAGCCCAATCAGAGGAATTTGATACGCCACCGCCCCGCAAAACCAGTACAGGAACGAAAACGGCGCCGGCGCGCCATTGCAAAATAGCGCCATAAGCAAGCCGGAGGCCCAAAAAGTAGCGCTCCACGAAAACGAAACGCGCAGCGCCGTGTGCAGTAGCGCCCTGAAAAAATGGGCAATGCTGGCCCATTGCGCCACAAATAGCCCCGCGGCTACCAGCTTCACGCCCCCCAGCCAGCCGTAGGTGACGGGGTTGAGCACGGTCATGAAAAATGTGGAGGTAAAACGCCCGGTCCAGGTATTGAACAGGTATTGCTGCACGCCCCATATGCCATGCTCCCGCGTCCAGTACGCGTTGCGAAAATCATCGAAAAACGGCTGATTGTAAGCCGTGAGCAGCAAAAACGGCGCTACGGCCAGCAACAGGCCCAGGCGGAAAAGAAGAATCCGCAGCTTCGGAGAAATTGTCAAAACGGGAGCCGGAAATTTGTTGTCAGTTAGTAGTTATGAGTTGCAGGTCAGAATGTTGTCTCAGTGCTAACGGCTGACAATCAACAACCAACAACTAATCAGATGCCCACCAGCCGCCGCGCTGCCGGAATAATGGCCAGTTCGGCCTGACCCGCTGGCGCCTGCGCCGCCGTGAGCGTGGCCCGCGCCGCAGTCAGCCATGCGGCAGAAGGCAACTGGTTGGTTTGCAGCTGATTGATGCGCTCCAGCAACACCTTGGCCACGGACGTGAGCTGGGTGGAAAGCGGCGCGTATTCGCGCAGGTCTGGGTTGAGCACCAGCAGCAGCTGGAACTGTTGGTCGTTGGCCTGCCATTGCAGCAATTGGGCCCGGAGCCGCAGCAGCAGCTGGAGCGACACCGTTGACAAGGGTGGCTTGCGGGAATCGGTCAGCAGCACGCTGTCCACGAGCACGCCGAAGCGCCGGGCCACTTCCGATTCGGCCGGGGCGGCATCTACCAGGCGGTTCAGCGGGGTTTGGGGCGTGTAAACCATGCCCTGAAAATGGCGCTTGTACTCTTTCACGGGTTCCACTACTTCGGCCAGGGTGCGCAGTGGGGCTATGTTGCCCGTGCCCGCCATTTGGGCCAGCAGCAGCTTGGGGGCGCTGCGGTGGCGCAAGTTCAGCGTTTCCAAAAAGGTGGAAATGTGGCCCAGGCGGCGGTACATATCGGGCACGTCCTGCGTGGTGGCCTGCGGCGACCACAGCCGCTCGGCCACGACGGCGGCCCGCGGCCAGATGCGCGACTCCACCATCACGGAATCGGCAAATTCGTCCCACATGGCTGCTTCGCCGCCCAGCACCAGCTTTTGCTGCGCAGGCGTGAGCGTTGTGTTGGCGGGCAGCGGGTCGGGCAGGTAGTGGGAGGCGGCGGGGTAGTTCAGGTCGAGGTAGTAGCCTTCCGAAAGAATGGCGGGGTGGCCCTGCTTCACGGCGTCGTCCAGCCACTTTTTCCCGCGCCAGCTCTGAATCACAATTTCCTTGGGTAGGTCGGGCCCCAGAATTTCATCCCAACCCACCATGATTTTGCCGTGCTTTTGCAGTATGGCCAGCACCCGGCGGTTGAAGTAGGTCGTCAGCTGGTGCTTGTCCACGGTTTTGCCGTCGGCCTTCACCATGCCGCGCTCCCGCATAAAAGCCGAAATGCGCGCACTGCGCCGCCACTGCCGCCCGTCGTTCTCGTCGCCGCCAATGTGGAAATACGGGTCCGGAAACAGCGCCGTCATCTCCGTAAACAGTGAATCCAGAAATGTATAGGTGGTTTCCCGGGTGGGGTCGATGGCAATGTTGGAGGTGCGGAAGCTGCGGTATACGCCGTAAATCGAGTCGTTCGAAGCCAGCCGCGGGTAGGCCGCAATCCAGCTGGTGGTGTGGCTGGGCACGTCGAATTCGGGCAGCACCCGAATGCCGCGCGCGGCTGCGTAGGCCAGCACTTCTTTCACCTCGGCCTGGGTGTAGTAGCCGTCGGCGCCGCCCACCTGGTGCAGGCGCGGCAATACCTTGCTCTCCACCCGAAAGCCCTGGTCATCGGTGAGGTGCCAGTGCAGCACGTTCAGCTTCACTGCTGCCATGCCGTCAATATTCCGCTTGATAACCGAAATCGGTAAAAAATGCCGCGCCGCATCCATCAGCAGCCCGCGCCAGGCAAACCGCGGCTGGTCCTGAATGTCCACTTCGGGCAGGTAGCTCTGGCGCTTTTCAGTCACTACCAGCTGCTCCAGCGTGGCCAGGGCCCGCAGCACGCCCAGGCTGGTCGGGGCGTCGATGGCCACGCCCATCGGCGTCACGCGCAGGCTGTAGCGCTCCTCCTCAAATAGCTCAGGGCTGCCCACGCGGCCGTAGCGAATTTGGAGCAGCGGGCCGGTGGCGGGTTCGGCCGGGCCCTGCAAGCGCAGGAGCGAGCGGCGGGCTGCCGCGGCCACGGTCGGGTCGGCAGACGCTTCCAGCTGTAGCCGCAGCGGCGTTTTCAGACTCAGCCGGCCCTGGCCCCAGCGCATTTCGGCGGGCACGGGCATGAGGTTGTGCTGCTGCTGGGCCAGCGCCCGGCCCGGCCTCAGCAACACCAGCGCGAGTATCCAAAACAGCCCCGTTGCTGGTGTCAAGCGCCTCATATCAGTCCTCTGGCTTTAAATTCTAAGTACTTGTTGATGGTGTTTACGGTTAAATCCTTGGGCGCGGTGAGCAGCGAATAAATGCCGTAGCGCTGGAGCTCCAACACAATCTGGCGTTTTTCCTGGGCAAATTTCTCGGCAATGGTTTGATTGTACACGTCTTCGGTGCTGGCTGCCGGGGCGTCCAGGTACTCCCGCAGCTCGGTGTTTTCGAAGAAAATAACCAGCAGCAAATGGTCTTTGGCCAGGCGGCGCAGGTAGGGGAGCTGCCGCTGCATGCCGTGCAGCGTCTCAAAATTGGTGAACAGCACCAGCAGGCTGCGCTGCTTGACGCGGGCCCGCACCGTGGCGTAGAGCAGCTCGAAATCCGTTTCCAAATACTTTGTTTTCTGGCGGTACAGGATTTCGAGCAGCTTGAGCAGGTGGCCGGGGCGGCGGTCGGCTGCCAGCGTGGCACCGGGCCGGTTCGAGAAGGTAATGAGGCCGGCTTTGTCGTGCTTGAGCAGGGCAATGTTGCTCACCACCAGCGTGGCGTTGATGGCGTAATCGAGCAGGCTCAGGCCGTCGAAGGGCATGCGCATCACCCGGCCTTTGTCGATGAGGCAGTACACCTGCTGGGCGCGCTCGTCCTGGAAGTGGTTCACCACCAGCTCGTCGGCGGTGCCGGTGCCGGCGCGGCGGGCCGTGGCTTTCCAGTTGATACTGCGCGGGTCGTCGCCGGGCACGTAGGGCCGGATTTGCTCAAACTCCATGCTCTGGCCCACGCGGCGGATGCGCTTCACGCCCACTTCGGTCAGCCGGTTGTGAATGGCCAGCAACTCATACTGCCGCATCTGCAAGAACGAGGGGTACACCGGTACCACGCGGTTCTGGTCGTAGCGAAAGCGGCGGCGCACCAGCCCCAGCGGCGAGGCCGCGTAAATATTCACCGCCCCAAATTCGTATTCGCCGCGCTTCACGGGCCGCAGCTGGTAGTTGATAATCTGGGTTTCGCCGGGCCGGATGCTGGTCTTGAACAGCACGTCGCGCCGCTGAAACTGGTGCGGAATCTCATCAATCGTCTCTGTTTGAATGGGAAACCGGTAGCCGTTCTCGATGTAAATCTGAATGTCGTTTTCCGAGCCGTTGGCGAGCTTTTCGCCCATCACGCGTCGCGCAAAAACCGGCGCGGCTTTGTTCTTAGCCGGTGCGTACAGCAGCAGCACATCCAGCAGAGCCAACACCACCAGCAAGCCCAAGGCAATGCGCATTGGGGCCAGCAGCGAAGGCAGAAAAAAGGCTATCACCAGCCCGAAAGCCAGCCCGGCGAGGAGCAGAAAAAAACGCTTGGTTAGGAAAATGCTCATGAATTACGCAGTTGGTCCCGTACTTCCATCAAAGCAAACCCCAGTAGGTTAGGCCCTAACCAATGGTCCGGATGCTCGGCTTCGGGCGCGTCGGCAGCTAATCCAATACCCCAAATGGTATCTACTGGACTGGCTTCCACCAATATCCGGTCATTGATACTCAGTAAGAAAGTAGCTAAGGATTTGTGTTGACTGAATTTGTGCCAGTTGCCGGTTATGACTATTTGGTATTTGTGATTCTCCCAAACCTCGGGCACAAAACCAGTAATTTCGCGTCCCAGTTTTTTGGCTTCGGCCGGAGTTTGGGAAGCCAGGATTTGAGCTAGTTTTTTCTGGTTGGCAAACAGCCGGGCTTTTTCGGCCATCATCCAGTGCTCAGTCGACCGATAGGTAACGCCCGCCACCACAAAATCCATTCGCCACCATTGACTTAGACAGGATTTTGTCACTTCGCCGGTTTTGCTTGGCTGATTCCCCCAGAAAAACAGGTATTTAACCCGGCGCGCTTGCGCTAATTGGTCGAGCAGCCAAGCCGTAGAGTAAATCATTTACCGTGGGACTTCAATGGACTGCATAATCTGCTTCACTACTTCATCCGGGGTGCCGCCTTCCATTTCGCGCTCCGGCGTGAGCATGATGCGGTGGCGCAGTACGCTGGGGGCCAGAAACTGCACGTCTTCGGGCGTCACGAAGTCGCGGCCGCGCAGGGCGGCGAGGGCTTTGGCGCCGTTTAGCAAGGCCAGGGAGGCGCGGGGCGACGCGCCCAAGTACAACGATTTGTGGGTCCGCGTCTGGCCCACCAGCTTGGCGATGTACTCCAGAATATTAGCCTCCACGCGCTGTTGGCGCACTTGCTGGCGCAGGGCCTGCAAGTCGGCGGCCGAGAGAATGGGCTGCACGGCCTCCAGGTTGGTGCTGCCCTGGCCGGCGTGGTGGCCGCTCAAAATCTGCACTTCTTCGGCTAACGTCGGGTAGCCCACGTGCAGCTTAAACAGGAAACGGTCGAGCTGGGCTTCGGGCAGGCGGTAGGTGCCTTCCTGCTCGATGGGATTTTGGGTGGCCAGCACCAGAAACGGTTCGGCCATGGCATACGCGGTGCCGTCCTGGGTCACGGTGCGCTCCTCCATCACCTCAAACAGGGCCGATTGGGTTTTGGCGGGGGCGCGGTTGATTTCGTCAATCAGCACCACGCTGGCGAATATCGGACCGGGTCGAAACTCGAAATCCGACTTGTTCTGCCGGAAAACCGACGTACCCAGCACGTCGCTCGGCATGAGGTCGGGCGTGAACTGAATGCGGCTGAACGGTACTTCCAGCGTGCGGGCCAGTAGTTTGGCCATCAGGGTTTTGGCTACGCCGGGCACGCCTTCGAGCAGCACGTGGCCGTCGGCCAGCACGGCGGTAAGCAGCAGCTCCAGCAAATCGGTCTGGCCAACAATGATTTTACCGATTTCAGCGCGAATGGCATCTGTTTGGGCCGTGAGGCGGGCAAAGTCGGTGCGCGGGCTGAAAGAAGCATCGGCCGCAGACGGAGCAGCGGCGGCTTCGGGGTTTTCGGGGACTTGAAACGTGTTTTCGTTTTCCATTTATAACGTGCTGGCGTAGCCAATTAATATCTGAGCGGTTTCTTCATCGGCGCATAACTCGCGCAGGTCAGCCAGGATTTTTTGAGCATATTCCTTCGAAACTAAGTTTCGTTGGTAAAGCTTAAGGTCGTTAAGTACTTCGCCCACATCGTCCCACTCAACATTCATGAGGTCTCTTTCCGCCACGGTAGCTTGAGCTTCAAATAGGCGGTAACTCCACTGGTATTTAATGATAATAGCCAGTTTTGCAGTATTCAGCGTGTGCATAAAAACTAACTGGCTTCCTTTTTAAAATCACTCAAGGCCTTGCTGAGTAGGAGCAATTGCTGGTCGGTCATCTGCGGGGCGGTGCGGGCAAAATTCACGATGCGCAGCAACTCATCGACGCGGGGGGGGGGCATGCCGGCCTTTTGGCTGAGGCGCTCGCGAAAGTCCGCATCGGCAAAATCGGGGCTGGTTTCCTGGAAGCGGGTGCGGAGGTAATCCCGGAACAAGCCAACTTTTTTCTCGGCAATCAGCGCGTGGCTGCTGCCGTGGCGGTAGAGGTTGGCTACGGTGCGCGTGAACTGCAGCGTAGTGTTGGGCAGGGCCTTGAGCGTGGGAATGATGCGCTGGCGGCGGCGTGCCTCCACAAATACGAAAAGCAGCCCGCCGGTCAGCAACACGTAAAAAGCCGTGTTCAGGGCCTCGCTGCCGTCCACGATGCGCATCAGTGACTGATTGCCGACGCGGCCCTGCTTCTGGTACTCGTCCCACCAGGTGCGGCGGGCGGGCAGGTAGGAGAGGGCCGTGGCGGCAAACTGCTCGGTGGCGGGCCGCAGCATAAACTGGTTGGTGAAGGCAATGGGCACTGAGCAGAAATACACGTAGCCGCGCCCGTGCCGGAGCCGCACCAGCAGCGGCCGGCCGTCGGCGTCCACGGCCAGGGCCTGACCCACTTTGCCCGAGTCCACCACGAACCGCACGTTGGCATCGGCGCCCGGCAGGCGGTAGCGCGGCCCGGCAAAAGCGGGATTGGTAAAGCGCGCGGTCACCGAATCGAGCACGGGCAGGCCCTGGGGCCCGGCGTGTACCGGCAGCTTCACGGTGCGGGTGCGGATGCCCAGCTCCCGCAGAAAAAGCGCGGTGGAATCCCCAAACTGCTCGGCGACGATGAACACGCTGTTGCCCTTGTCCGCAAAGTCCATCAAGGCGCGCGCGTCGGCCTTGCCCGCGGCAAACGTGGTATTCACAAACAGGTAGTTGGCCCGCACATCGCTCACCGGTACGGCCAGCGAATTACTGGCGTCGTCTTCGTCGTCCTCGGAGCTGTTCTCAGCGGCTTCGTCCATTTCGTCGGCACCGGCTTCTTCCGAAACCTCGTCAGGAGCTTCCTCCTCCCTTGCCTCGGTGGCTGCGGCGTCCGGTTCCTGCGAAGCAAGCGTTTCTTCAGTGTCGGTCGAGGCGGGCGTTTCGGTGGTAGTAGTGTCGCTGTCGTCATCGGATGCTTCCCTCGTTTCCACGCGGATGGTTTCGGCCTGAGCCAGGGCATCGGTTACGTCCAGGCCTAGGCCCGTGAGCTGGTTGTAGATGGGCAGGCGGCTGGTTTCCACCGAATCGGTGCCGAGCAGGCGCGGGAGCTGGTCGTAGAGCACGTAGGTGCCGTAGGGAATTTTATCCTTGTTGATGAGCGTCGGCCGCCAGTCAATCGGCTTGGGCCGGTAGTATTCCAGCGCCACGTAGGCCCCAAACAGGGCCAGCAAACCCACCAAATACCAGCGAAATGTAGAAGTCATGAGGCGTAAGTCTGTATCAGGCGGCGCGGCGGACAGTGGCGCCGGCTACCCGGCCCTGGAAGGCGCGGTGCCGGGCCCGCACCCGCTCATACAAAGCGTTGGATAGCGCCAGCTCGCCGTACCACACGAATTCAAACTGTCGGGTTATCTCCCGGAAATCCTCCCGGAGCGTGCCGTTCGGGGCCAGCTCGGCGAGGTAGGCGTGGTTGGTTTTGTCGGGCTGCCACTGAATGAGGCCGCGGTCGGAGAGGACTTTGAGCAGCTGCAGGTAGCCCAGGCGCACGGCCAGGCGCAGGTTGCCAGCCGCCTCGGCTTCGGCCAGCCGGGTGGCAAAATCTACTTCGTGAATGTTCTCCGCCGCCGTGTCGTAGGCCAGCGACGTGCGCCGGGGCGTGCGGCCCAGCATGGCTGTAATGTCAACCTGCATCAGCTTGAGCACCACAAAAACCCCCACCACCAGAAACAGCGCGTAGAAAACCCAGCGCCAAAAGTGGCTGTAGCTGCGGCTGTTCAGCCACTGGGCCACGGCCTGCCACAGCCGCGCCTTAAACGCTTCCCAGGCGCTTTGCTCGGCCCGGTTCACGGGCTCCACGTACTGAAACTCACGCTGCCCGCGCAACTCCTGCAGCCGGGCGGCATCGGGCCGGCGCAGGCCAGGGGGCGGCCCCTGCTCCAGGGGCAGCGGGCGGATGCTCACTGGCTGGTCGGTCGGTACGGCTGCGAAGGCAGCCGGCATTCCGCACAACGCCGCCAGCACCAGCACCCGCAACCAATAAGTAAGAAAGGACACTGGGAGAAAGAGAGGGAAAGGTGAAGGGCAAACGTGCTGGTAATTGTGTTCAGTGTTCTTGCTTTGAACAATCGCGCCAGTATGATTTTCTAAACGAGACCATTACGTCACTGAAAAATTAGTATTCGCCTTCCTCATCGGGGCGGTAGGCGGCATTGACTACCGAGGCTGGGGTTTGGCCCAGCTGGCCCACCATGTTGCGCAGGCCTACGCCGTCGATGCGTTCCACCAGGTTAAAATACTGGAAAGCCAGGGCAATGAGCAGCGGCGGATAGATAACCAGGTAAAAAAGGGCTCCCAGGGAAGAAACAAGCACGGCAAAGACGCCGGCAATCTCACTCGCTTCCCCGGATTTGTACAGCCCCAGGGCGCCGCCGATGCCGCCCACAACGCCCCCGATAATGGCCCCAACGGCCGTGCTGACTCCTATCATCAGAATGCTCATCATGACCATCAGCCCCAAGGTAGACCACCACTTGCCGCGCGTGAGCCGCAACGAACGGCTGACCGTGGCGCCAAAACCAGTGCTTTCCACCACTTTCACCACGTAAAAAATGCTCAGGGCTACCGACAGGTAAATGCCCGGCACCACCAGCAAAAACATCCCAATAATTATCACGATGAGTAGGCCAAAATACGAAAGGAAGGAGCTGAGAAACTCTGCTTTCACCCCGGCCCACACCGCGGCCACCCCAACTGGCTCCGACGAGTGCCCGGGCCGCAGGCAAAGGTTCATGTAGATATAGACGGTGAGCACCATTAGCACCAAAAAGATGCCGCCGGCCAGGATGGAAGCCGAATAATAAGGTGACTGTGTTACCTGCGTGAAGGCTGCCAGTCCGCCTGCCATTCGGCCCGCCGCGCCCTCTACCTGCGCTTGGCCAGCTCCGCTGAGCAGCAGCTGCTTTTGCATGAGGCCCGACAGGATGCCCTGGATAATGGCCGCCGGCAGCACAATAAAGAGCAGGGCCCGGCCCAGCCCCCGCCAATGCGAGCCGATGAACTCAAACGTAGCCGATATTTTCTGGCCGAAATCGCGCTGTTGACGGAAATCGGATTCCTGGGTAAAGTTTGAGCGCATGCAAAAAAAGGAGGAAGGTGAAGAAAAGGAATAAGAGGAAAGCGGCTTAGGAGCGAGCGGGCCCTGGAGCAGCTGCGGCGCCCGGTAAAATCCCACGCCGCAACTGCCGCGGATACCACACGAAATACCAAAAGATAAAAGCCCCCGAACCGCCGATAATGGCCAGGCTGGCGGCCACGGGCATTTCGGTGTGGCGCGTCACGAAACTTTCGAGGAAGCCCGCCAGCACGAAAATCGGGACGAGGCCCATGGCCAGCTTGCCGCCTTCGCGGGCGGCGTAGCGGAACGACTCGGCCCGGCTGTAGGTGCCAGGAAACAGCAGGCCTCGCGCCATCACAAACCCTGCGCCGCCAGCCAGCACAATGGACGAGATTTCGAGCGTACCGTGAATCCAGATGGTGAGCACGGAAGCTTTGAGCACGTGTTGCTCATAAAAAAACTGCTGAAACGCGCCCAGCATCAGTCCGTTATAAAACAGCATGTAGCCCGTGCCCACGCCCAGCGTGACGCCCATGGCAAAGGTGAGCAGCGCCACCCGGATGTTGTTGAAGGTGATTTGCAGGAACATTGACGTGGAATCCTGGCTCTTGTAAATGGCCATCGGGTCGCCTTTGCGGATGTTTTCCAAGGTCTGGTTCACGTAGCCATCGCCGAGGATGGACCGCACAAACGTGTCGTCGTAAGCCGCCGAAAGCGCGCCCAGGGCCGTACAGAGCGCAAAAAACGCCAGCGCCCAGGCCATTACCGCATGGTGGCGGCCTACCACTAACGGCAGCTCCAGCGCCCAGAAACGCCCAAAGCGACCCTGCGCCTCCGCTTTGTTTTTGTAGATGGCCTGGTGCAGCTTGCCGGCCAGGGCGTTGAGATAGGCCGTGGTGGGCGAGTCGGGGTAGAAGGTTTGGGCGTAGGCCAGGTCGTCGGTCAGGGCTACGAAGCGGGTGGCCAGCTCGTCGGGATTCGCAGCCGGCTGGGTTTCGTACTGCTGCCAGCGGGCTTGGTTTTGCCGCAGAAAAAGAGCTTCGCGCATAGGTCCTGGATAGGGCCTTAAAGGTAGTGTGCCGCAACCAGCCGCAACCAATTGGGCTCCGGCTATTTTTTGGGGTGGCGTCCGGCTGCTGGCGTATTCCCACCAGGCAACCGTTGAGTGGCGGCGCGAGCCATTTGCGGTTTTACGGCCGCGGGCGCTACCAAAAACGGTGCTGATGGCGTAATTTTCGGGGCGAATTGCCTGCCCGGTTCGCTCCGCATTGTCCCGACGATATGAGTACGATTCGCATCCAAACCACCCAAAACGTCAGCCTGGAGTACGAAATAGCCAGCGTGGGCGACCGCATCTTAGCGGCCATCATCGATTACGGGCTGTACATCACTTGGTTCATTGCCTGGAGCGTGCTGAACCGGGAACTGAATATTGCCGGCGACGGCAAGGTGGGCGTGTTTCTGATATTTCTGCCCACGGTATTCTATTTCCTGGCCTGTGAGGTGTTTTTCAACGGCCAGACCCTGGGCAAAAAAGCCCGCCACCTGCGCGTGGTGCGCCTCGACGGCAGCCGGGCCCGCGTGGGCGACTACGTACTGCGCTGGCTGCTGCGGCCCATCGAAGTCGTTATGACGTTTGGCGCCGGGGCCCTGATTACGATTTTGCTCAACGGCCGGGGCCAGCGCATCGGCGACCTTGCCGCCGGCACCACCGTCATCAGCCTCAAAAAACGGTCCACCTACGGCTCGCCCCTGGCTGCCGACCTGGCTAGCCTGGCCGGCTATCAGCCCGTGTTCCCGCAAGCCGCCGCCCTCTCCGACCAGGACGTGGCCCTCGTGCGCAAGCTCTTGTTTCAAGGCACCAAGCAGGAAAATTATTTGCTAATCAACGAGTTGGCCAATAAGGTGAAGTCCCTTACCGGCATTCGTACCGACCTGCAGGACGTACCGTTCCTGAAAACCGTTCTGCGCGACCACGCCCACCTGGCAATGGGCGGAGCGTAAGAGGGAAAAGCGGCCCGCCGGGTTTCGCCAAAAATGACCGCACCAAAATGTACGGCTTGCACTATGGCGGCCTCGCTGGGGAACTACCGCGCAGAGGTTCTGCTCAGGGGAAGAGCCGAAGCGAGGTGAAGAAGCTTAGGCTGCGGTTTTTCGCACAAATCTTTTTGGTCTTGCCAGCTGCCGGTGTTGGCCGCCCGTTTCGCTCGCTCCGGTTTTTGTGTCAACCGCGCTGCTTTCGCTGCAATTGAGTGCAGCGCCGGTAATGAGGTCGTCGCCAGAACAAAATCAACTTGTCCGGCTTACTTGTTTGCTTGCTGTTTTGTATCCTTTTATTATTTCATGCACCTCGATTCCCCTGCGCCCGTTTTCGCTTCCCTTGTTCAGGACTATGCCCGTTACACCGCCGACGACCAGTGGGTGTGGCGCACGTTGTTTGAACGCCAGATGCAGGTACTGCCCGCTGTAGCCTCCCGCCGCTTCCTCGAAGGAATACCCCGCATCAACTTTCAGGCCGACCACATTCCTGACTTTGCTGCCACCAACCCGCTCCTGGACCAGGCAACCGGCTGGAGTCTGGTAGCTGTGCCGGGCATCGTGGATGACCGCACCTTTTTTGAGCTGCTGGCGGACCGGCGCTTTCCGGCCACCACTTGGCTGCGCACCCCGGCCCAGCTCGATTACCTGGAAGAGCCCGACATGTTTCACGACGTGTTTGCCCATGTGCCGCTGCTGACGGATACTTTTTTTGCCGATTTCCTGCAGGCCGTGGGTACGCTGGCCCTGCGCCACCTCCACGACCCCTACGCCGTGGAGCTGCTCTCGCGCCTCTACTGGTTCACGGTCGAGTTCGGCTTGATTACTGAAGGCGGTACCCTGCGCATTTATGGGGCCGGCATTCTCTCATCGGCTGGCGAAACCCAGTTCTGCCTCGGCGACGGTCCGGCCCGGCGCCCCTTCGATGTGGCCGGGATTCTGGCCACGCCTTACGTGAAAGACCGGATGCAGGACGTGTACTTCATCATCGATTCCTACGAGCAGCTCGCGGCCTCGGTGCCCGCCCTCGAAGCCGAGCTGCTCCGGTTGCTGGCGGCGCGGGACGTGGTGGTCAGCTAGACGTTTTTTTGCCTCGCCGGGACGAATAATTCCCGTTGCGCATCCTCCAGGGAGTGGATGAGCAACGGGAATTATTCGTCTCAGTGACATTCGCTAAGTTGCAACTGGTAAATGTAAGGGGCAATGCCGCGTTGCCGACATCAAAAAAGCCCTTGGTAGTGGGTGCTGCAAGGGGCTGAATGCGGCAATCTGCGAGTACTGAATGTTCATGTTCTCGACGCGCGGTAGGTTGCCCACCGAGCCGGGAATGGCCACGTAACACTCGTTTGCTGTGGCGCGGGCCTGGGCGCAGATGCGCATGCGCTAGTAGGCGTTTTGGCGCCAGTCCAGAAGGGTACGAACAGAGTTGTTGCATCCCGCTCCTTATGCAAACAACCCGAAGCGGATTTTGGCTGGCAGCCATCGTCAAATACTAGCGCGGCACTTGCACCACCATCGTTTTTGAGAATCTGTCGTGCCAGCCGCTGCCACCGCCCAAAAAAGTAAAAGCGTCAAAAGGAATCAATCGGCATAGCGAGCGTAGGGCTACCGCCTTGGTGGTGAGTTCCGAGCCATCCTCCATCACCGCCCGGGTCCGGGTAAAGAGCTTGCCTACGGTGCGCCCGTTCGTGATAACCTCCACAATAAAATAGTAGGTGGCCAGCAGCATCATGCTCAATAGCTGGTCTACGAGGGGAGACGTACCTTCCATCGTTTCGAGCCAGGCAGAATTCCCCGTCAGTTCTAGTCCAATGCCCAGCGTAATGCCCATCACGAAGAATGCCAAGTAAAACGCAACAATGTCGAGGAGGTAGTTGCCCAAGCGCTGGCCGGTAGTGGCCGGAGGCCAATAATTGGTCGGGTTGGCAAATTCAGGAAAAGAGTATTCTTGCTGCATAGAAAGTGAGAAAAATCAAAAATTGAGACAGTAAAACTGCGATAAGAAATACCTTGTTTCCTAATAATCGGGCAGCAGCGTTCGCTGAAGACAGAAAAGGGGAAGCCACCATGCCGGCGGCTTCCCCTTTCGGTAGTATTTATTCGGCAGTATTACCCTGCCGCAATGGCTTTGCGGCGGCTGGTGCGCGGCGCACGGTCAGCGCCCTGTTCCAGCAGCTCATCGTCGCGCTCGGTTTTCTTAATGGTCCAGCCCAGCGAGTACAGGTCCTTGCGGCGGTCGCGCAGGTTGCGCACGGCCCCGCTGGTGTTCAGGTCCTTGAGCAGGTCCAGGTCGAGGTCGGCAATGAGGGTCATCTCCGTGTTGGGCGTGGCCTCGGCCACGATGGCATCGTGCGGGAAAGCAAAGTCGGAGGGGCTGAATACGGCGCTCTGTGAGTACTGAATGTCCATGTTTTCCACGCGGGGCAGGTTGCCCACCGAGCCGGTGATGGCCACGTAGCACTCGTTTTCGATGGCGCGGGCCTGGGCGCAGATGCGCACGCGCTGGTAGGCGTTCTTGGTGTCGGTCCAGAAGGGCACGAATAGGATTTTCACGCCCTCGTCGCTCAGCATGCGGGCCAGTTCCGGGAACTCCACGTCGTAGCACACCAGAATGCCGATTTTGCCAAAGTCGGTGTCGAAGCTCTTGAGCTTGTCGCCGCCGCGCATGCCCCAGTAGCTGGCCTCGTCGGGCGTCACGTGCAGCTTGTACTGCTCGTCCACGGTGCCGTCGCGTCGGCAGAGGTAGGCCACGTTGTGCAGCTTCTCGTTCTCGTACACCGGCATCGAGCCGGCCACGATGTTGATGTTGT
>JAYSZD010000152.1:0-5203 GCA_043738185.1 Hymenobacter sp.
TACTTGTAGTACGGTTTTTTGGGGGCGTATTTCGTTTCTCCCGGGCGCGGGTCTTGCGCTTTGTGGTGGGAAGTCTGCCCCCGAACCTGCCCCCATCACACCTCCACCTGCCCCCATTATGACCATTACTTACGAGCGGCGTGCTGACCGGCCCGATGCGGAAGGCCGCGCCATGGTGCGCCTGATTGCCACCTTTGACAACCAACGGCTGCGCCTGGCCACCGGGGAGCAATGTTTGGCGGCCGACTGGAATAAAAAAAGCGGGTGGTTCCGAAAATCTTTTGCCGACCTGGACAACGCGACGGTACGGCTCAATGCGTTGCGCGGGCGGGTCGAAAACGGGTACAGCGGCCTGCGCACGAAGCACGGGACCGTTACGGCCGGGCAGCTGCGGACGGCGCTCACGGTGGCCGCTGCGCCGACTGCTGGGTTAGTGGCGTTGTTCGGGGAGTACGTGGCGGCCATGCCGGCGCTGGGGTTTGCGGCCAGCACGGTGCGGGCGTACGCCTCGGTGCGCAATTCGTTGGAAGAATGGGTAGGGGGCCGCTTCGGGGTGCTGACGCTGGCCGATTTCGACATGGCGGCGTACGAGGACCTGCTGGGGTGGCTGCGGGCCGTGCGGGGCCTGGCCGACAACTCGGTGGCGGGGTTTGTGAAGCGGGTGAAGCCGTTCCTGGAATGGGCGCGGGAAAGCCGGGGGTTGGCGCTGGCAGTGGACCCGGCCAAGCTGCGGGTGCAATGGGAAGATGTGGAGAAGGTGTGGCTGTCGGCGGATGAGCTGGCGGCGGTGGCGGCGGCCCTGTTGCCGGCGGGCCTGACGCGGGTGCGGGATGCGTTCGTGTTCTGCTGCTACACCGGGTTGCGCTATTCGGACCTGCACGACCTGCACGCGGGCAACGTGCAGGAGTGGGACGGGGGCAAGGTGCTGCGGCTGACCCAGACCAAGACGCGCACCGGCGTGAGCGTTTACCTGACCCCGCCGGCGCTGGCGTTGCTGGCCAAGTACGACGGCACGCGGGTGCGGCTGCTGCCGGTGATGGCCAACCAGGTGATGAACCGGGCGCTGAAACGCATTGCACGGCTGGCGGGCGTTACGTCGGCGGTGGAGGTCGTGGAGAAGGCGGCGGGGCAAGTGCTGAAGCGGCCGGTGCCGAAGTGGGAGTTGGTGACGATGCACACGGCCCGCCACACGTTTGCGACCCAGAGCCTGATGCGGGGTATGCCGGTGGAGGTGCTACAGAAGGTGCTGGGGCACGCCAACATCAAAACCACGCTTATCTACGCGAAAGTGGTCGAGGATTTCCAGCACCAGACCATGCGGCGGGTGTGGGAGGGTCAGAGCGGGACGACGGAGAGCGCGGGGGCGCGGTCAAGCCAGATTTGCGCGGTGGAGCCCTTGGCCGTGGCCTGAACGTAGCCCTGCACCAGCACCACGCGCCCCGTCAGCTCAGACGGTTGCAGCTGTAGGTAGCGCGTCAGGTTGGGCAGCAGCTCGGGCCTGACGGCTACCTCTACTGGGCACTTTGGCCCAGGCTGTTCGAGGCTGATGAAGGTGTAGCCGGTGCGGGTGGTGCGGGTAGCAGCGACGGTGGTGCGGACGTGCACGTACTGGCCAGGGTGGGCTGCGGCCTGGGCGGCGGTCAACTCGGGCTGCGGGGGCGTTGAGGAACTGAGGACGGCGGCGAGGGCCAGCCCTAGCAAGCGCAGCAGGCGGCTATGGGCCCGGGGTACCTGGTTCATGCTTCGTCTATGCTTCGTCTATGCTTCGTTCATGCTCCGACTGTGCTATCGGGCATTCAGGGCGCGTATCACTTCGGCTTCGGGCAAGTGGGTGTACTGGCAGAACTCGGCAATGGAAACGTAGGCGCGGGCGGGCTTGGCGTAGTGGGCACGGATGCGCTGCAGCAGGGCCCGGGCCGTGCTGTATTTGGTGCCGGTGACGGCGGCGGCTTCTTTGGGGTAGATGCAAACCTGCTGCATAATGGGCTGGCAATGCGTAAAACGGACATGCGAAGATACAACGCTTACGGACCAGCCGTAGGTTCGTGGCATGTTCTACTTCGCTACATTTTTCCGGGTTGCTTGTGCGCTGGCGGTTAGTTCCTGGCTGATGGGTTGTGCCGGATTGCGGAGTGACGAGCTGCCGGGGTCCTCGTGTACGGCTCGTGCGGTGGCCGCTGCGGAAGCGGCCCGGGTGGTGCGGGTGATTGATGCCGACACGTACATCATTCTGAGCGGTGGGTCGACGTACCGGCTGCGGCTGCTGGGCGTGGACGCTCCGGAGCCAGACCAGGCGTTTGGACCGCAAGCGGCGGATTCGGTGGCTAAGCTGCTGCCAGTGGGCCGCGTGGTGCTGGTGGCCAAAGCCGGGATGGACCTGTACGGCCGGACGCTGGGCGCGATGCTGCTGCCGACCGCGACGGTGGCCGCGGCGGGCCGGCCGGTGCCGCTGGATTCGCTGCTGGTGGTGCGGGGGTGGGCGTGGGCCTACGACCCCGACCGGCGGGTGGCAGGGCGGGCGGCCCAGCAAGCTCAGGCGGCTCGGTGGGGCCGGGGCCTGTGGAAATGCGGAGACAGCCAGGCGGTTGCGCCGAAGTTGTGGCGGTCGTTTGATGCACGAAATAAGCGGCGTTACCGGGGCAGCTGCACCTGGTAACAAGGCCGGCTAATGCAAGTCAGCACGGTTCATTATTCACTCTTCACCCCGATAACGTCATGGCACGTCAGACAGGTATTTTGGGCATTCAGGGCACCGTGGGTGGCTTGGTGTTCAGCAAAAACGGCAACATCTCGCAGAAGCCGGCAGGTAACAAGGCCGCCTTTGCCAGTGCCCCGAGCCGGGCGCGAACGCGGGAAAACGCGGCTGAGTTTGGGTTGGCCGCCAACTACAGCAAGTTGCTCCGCGACTCGCTGCGGGTGGCCATTGCGGCCGCCAGCGACAGCCGGGTAACGTCGCGGCTCACGGCGAAGATGCGCGAGGTCATCGGCCTCGATGACACGAACGACCGGGGGCAGCGCGTGTTCGACGCATCCAACTCGGCCCCGCTGCTCGGGTTCGACTTCAACGGGAATTCGGGCATTGGGCAGACGATGTACTTCCCCTATGAAGTGACGGGCGCGGGCGCGGACGTGACGATGAGCATTCCGGCGCTGAACCCGGCCTCGGGCATTGCGGCTCCGCAGGGCGCCACGCACTTCGAGGTGGTGTTTGCCGCATCGGAGCTGGACATGGAGGCGCTGACTTACACCAACGCCGTGGTGGCGGCGCCGCTGGGCATCCTGCCCATCAACAGCGCACCACTGGTCAACCAGACGGTGGTAGCCAGCTTCCCGGCGGCTCCGGCGGCTGCCTCGCTGGTGGTGGGTGTGGTGGGCATCAACTTCTACCAGCAGATTAACGGCAAGTTCTACGCCCTCAACAACAACAGCACCAACCCGCTGGCAATTGAGTACGTGGCCTAAGCCGGCCGGCAATTGAGAATGAGGAATTAGGAATGAAGAATTGCTGCTGGCATGTCTGGGGCAATCATTGCTAATTCCTCATTCTTCATTTCTCACTCTTCATTCAAAAATATTCATGGCACTTACGGCCTATCAAACCCAATTTAAGCGGCGCATGAAGCGCGCCATCAGCCTGCGGGCGAAAGCCGACCGGAAAGCCCGGCGCTACACGCAACTCTTAGCCGATGCCATCGGCGCGGCCGAGGACGCAGCCATGCAGATGAACGAGTTGAACCAGCTCTACAACGTGGACGTGAGCACCTACACGCTGCTCACGCAGGCGCTGCACGCCAACAGCGGGCAGGAAGTGCTGGTGGACCATCTGGCGCAAAGCACACCCGGTGAGGAATTGGTTATTTTCAACCAGGTGCCGGATGGGAACGGCGGGCAGCCTCTACCCAACAACCCGCTGTTTGGCGAGGTGGTGACGGGTACGCCGGTGCCGGCATTGGCACTCAGGGTTGCGGAGCCGCGTGCTGAAGCCCCGGCACTCGTGGTCGAAGCATCCGCGCCGCAGTGGGATGCGGCGCAGGATTAGGGCGGGAGTAGCTTCCTGCGCAGCGAACGAAGCAGGCCGGTTCCCTCGCACGGGAGCCGGCCTGTTTCGTTTAAGATGTCGCGGACCTTGACCTTGAAACCGGCATACGCTATTTAAATCAAATTCTGGGGCTGTAATCTTCACCCGGCAGAAATAGTAAACGAAATTGCGGTGTTTGCTTGCGGTGCTTTACGGCAAAGAATGCTGGCGCGAACCAGTAGATAAACAGATGTGAGCAAATTAAGGAAAGATGGAGCGCAGCGCACAAAAAAAGCGCCGGCCAACCGGCCGGCGCTTTTATGTGGGTTTTGGGCAAGAATAAGGCGTCCAGGCACCCTGCCCCGGTGGCGGCCAGTTACTAGCGCGACTTCGCGGCCCGGAGCTGCCGGGCCTTGCGCAGGCGCTTGAGGCCGTAGGCGGCCCCCGCCGCGAGGAGCAGCGAGGCCCCGCCGTCAATGGGCACGGCGGTGGGGTCGGCGGGGTTGGCCGGCGACGGCCCCCCGCTGCCGGGCTGGGCCTGCACCAGGGTGAGGCCCCCAGTCAGGAGCACGACGCCGGCCGCCGCGCACGTCAATCGAAAGACAAAAGCAATTTTTTTCATCGGGAAGGGGAAATTAGGCTAGGGAGAAAAGACGAATCCGGCAACTGCCCGCCCCCCACGGCACCGGGCCCTGAGGAGCGGGAGCCGCGCGGGTTATTCGAGCACGAGGCGCTTACTGACGCTGCCCTGCGCGGTTTGCAGGCGCAGCGTGTACACCCCGGGGGCGAGGCTGGGCAGCGCCAGGGTGCGCACGCCCGCCGAACCGGCGGGCAGCGTGGCCCGGAGCACCGTCTGGCCCAGGGCGTTGAGCAGTTGCACCGGCGTGGCAGTACGAGCCAGGTCGGCGGGCAGCAGCACCGACACGCGCCCACTGGCGGGGTTCGGGTACAGGGCCACCTGCTGAGCGAGGGCGGCCGGGGCGTTGGCCAGCACGCGGGCGGCGGTGATTTGCAGCGAGAAGCGGCCCGTGGCTGGTCCGGTTAGGGCGAAGGCGTAGTCCGGCTGCTGGGCTAGGTCCACCACGGTCCCGGTCTGGGCATCGCGCAGGTAGGCAAACAGGCCGGCGGGCAGGCGCAGCAAATCGGCGGCGCGCAGCGTGTACGCGCCGGGCTGGCCTTCGATGC
>JAYSZD010000153.1:0-5195 GCA_043738185.1 Hymenobacter sp.
GCCTGACGCTTCTCAGCATTTCCGTAGCCCAGGCCCAGGATGCCGGTGGCCTTCGCATCGGCGTGAAAGTGGGCGCCACGTATTCCAGCCTCTCCGGCGACCAGGCTTCGCAGATTGCCGGTCCGGGTTTTAACAACGACCTCGGCTCTTTCAAGCTGGGTTACAACGCTGGCATCGGCACCAGCATCCCCCTCAGCAGCGACGGTTTTTTCTCCATTGCCCCCGAGCTGCTCTACAACCGCAAGGGCTACGAAGTATCGTCGACCCGCATGGCAGGAACCACTGAAATTGAAGTGGAGCAGCAGCGCGTGCTGCACTACCTGGATTTGCCGATTCTGGCAAAAATCAACGCGGGCGGCCTCTTTTTTGAGCTTGGTCCGCAGGTGAGCTACCTCTTCGGCTCGAAGGTGAAGCAGCAAATCACTACCAAAGACGCAAACGGCAACAAAACCAAAGTTGACAACAACGGCGACTTCCAGGATTACAGCGGTGTGAAGCGCGGCCCTTCCGACAAGTCCGACCTGTCGCAGTTTGACATTGCCGGCGTGGCCGGCATCGGCTACCAGACCGAGGGCGGCTTGAGCCTGGGCCTACGCTACGCCCAAGGTTTCAACTCGCTGATTGACACCAAGGACGCCGACAACGAGCCCAAGGCGTTCAACAACGCCTTCACGCTGCAGCTCGGCTACCTACTACCCTTGGGCAAGTAAGGTATTTGGGCCAAAAAAAGGCGCTGGCTCCTTCGGGAGTCAGCGCCTTTTTTTGTACGCCGGTGGCAATAGCTCAGTAAAGCAATTTCCGGAAATCAGCACCTAACCATTCGCAAGGTTTTGTCCATACATTCGATGCGCTATTTCCTTTTCTCGCCATTTTTCTTTGAATTATGAAAAGAATTCTGCTCTCCCTAGGCCTGTTGCTGAGCGTTGCAACTGCTGCCAGCGCCCAGGAAATTCGCTTCGGCCTGAAGGGCGGTGCTAACTACAGCTCGTTAACCGGGGACAACACGGACGGAGTCGAAAGCAAAATCGGCCTGCAGGCGGGCGCGCTGGCCAACTTCGCCCTCAGCGACCTGATTTCGATTCAGCCCGAAGTGCTGTACTCGCAGAAAGGCTACCAGGCAGAAGTGGACAACGATATTAAATATAAAATCAACTACATCGAC
This sequence comes from Hymenobacter sp., assembly GCA_043738185.1. Taxonomy (GTDB): domain Bacteria; phylum Bacteroidota; class Bacteroidia; order Cytophagales; family Hymenobacteraceae; genus Hymenobacter. The sequence continues at coordinate 1,163 of JAYSZD010000153.1, forward strand.
GTGCCTTTGCTGGTGAAAGTAAACGCCGGTGGCCTCTTCTTCGAGGGCGGCCCACAGGTCGGGTTCCTCGCCGGAGCCAAACGCACTAATGGCGATGTCGATAGGGACATCAAGGGCGGTTATGATAAGGTTGATTTCGGCTACGTGGCCGGCCTGGGCTACCAGGCCGCTAGCGGCCCCATGATTGGCCTGCGCTACAATGGCGGCATCAGCAACATCAACAAAGGTGATATTAATCCGAACAAAATCCGCAACAGCGTATTCCAACTGTACGTAGGCTACGTGTTTGGCGGCAAATAAACCGATTTCATTCCACAGAAAAGGCCCGGTTTCCGCCACGGAAACCGGGCCTTTTTGGCTTTTACTGGCCGGGCGGCCTGCCAGCCTGTTGTAATTTGCGGCCGTATTTAAGTCGACCGCTATGAAAAAAAGTATTTTTTCCCTTCTCCTTATTGCCGGCCTGCATGGCGCTGCCCACGCCCAGCGCAACGCGGGCAGGAACGTATCCTTGGGCCTGAAAGCCGGCGGGTCGCTGTCTTCCTTCAGCGGCGCGCAAGCCCCCAGCGACCGGGTCATCCCCGGTTTCCACGCGGGTGGCTTTGCCAACATTGGAATCACCGACCTGTTCGCCTTCCAACCCGAAATAATCTATTCGCAAAAAGGCGCGGAGATACCCGGTAGCAACGTCACCACGCGCTTGAACTATCTGGATGTGCCACTGGCTTTCCACGTCAACACCGGCGGCCTGTTTTTTGAAGCCGGCCCGCAGGTGGGCCTCCTGCTAACGGCAGAAAACAAAGTCGGCACCGTGAGCGCCGACCGCAAAAGCCGATACAACACCATTGACGTGGGCTATTTGGCCGGTCTGGGCTATCAGCGCAAACGCGGGTTGGGCGCTGGCCTACGCTACAACGGCGGCTTCACCAATATCGAAAAATCAGTTACAACCGGCAGCAGGACGGTTCAGAACAACATCCGCAACAGCGCCTTCCAGCTCTACCTCACCTACTCATTCAACGGCCGCTAGAACCCCCAATCGTAGCTAAACGCAAAGCCCGGCTTCCGCAATGGAAGCCGGGCTTTTTGTGTCCACAGCTGCTGAAGAAGCCTACTCCGCGGCCGCGTAGTTGCGGTAGAAGTGCGGAATGGTTTCGATGCCTTTAAGGAAGTTGAACACGCCGAAATGCTCGTTGGGCGAGTGGATGGCATCCGAATCGAGGCCGAAGCCGAGCAGCACGGTATCGAGGCCAAGCTCCGACTTGAACATGGCCACGATGGGGATGGAGCCGCCGCCGCGCGTGGGCACCGGCCGCTGGCCGAAGGTGGTTTCCATGGCATCGGCCGCGGCGCGGTAGGCGACCGAATCGGTGGGCGTCACCACGGGTTCGCCGCCGTGGTGCGGGTGCACTTCGACGGTGACGCCGGCCGGCGCAATGCGGCGGAAGTGCTCCTGGAACAGCGCTGAAATCTCGGCCGAAGTCTGGTGGGGCACCAGGCGCATGGAGATTTTGGCGTGGGCCTGCGAGGCGATGACGGTTTTGGCGCCCTCGCCGGTATAGCCGCCCCAAATGCCGTTCACGTCGAGCGTGGGCCGGATGCTGGTGCGCTCCATGCTGCTGTAGCCCTTTTCGCCATAACTATCGGGCAGGCCGATGCTCTTTCGGAACTCCTCCTCTGAGAACGGCGCTTTGGCCATTTCGGCGCGCTCGTCGGCCGTCAGCTCGTCCACGTTGTCGTAGAAACCGGGGATGGTGATGTGGCCGTTGGCGTCGTGCAGGCTGGCAATCATCGCGCACAGGGCGTTGATGGGGTTTTGCACGGCGCCGCCGTAGAGGCCGGAGTGCAGGTCGCGGTTGGGGCCGGTCACGGTCACTTCGTGGTAGCTCAGGCCGCGCAGGCCCACCTCGATGCTGGGCACGTCGTTGGCCAGCATGCCGGTATCGGAAATCAGAATCACGTCGGCCTTCAGCTTTTCCTTGTTTGCTTTCACGAAGATTTCGAGGTTGTTAGACCCAATTTCCTCCTCGCCCTCAAACATAAACTTGATGTTGCAGGGCACGCCGCCCTGGCCGTCGCGCATCATCAGCTCAAACGCCTTGACGTGTATGTACACCTGGCCTTTATCGTCGCAGGCCCCGCGGGCATAGATTTTCTCGTCCTTAATCACGGGCTCGAAGGGCGGCGACGTCCACAGCTCGTAGGGGTCGGCAGGCTGCACGTCGTAATGACCGTAAACGAGGACGGTTTTGGCGTCGGGGCTCACGATATAGTCGCCGTACACGATGGGATTGCCGGCCGTGGGGCAGATTTCGACGTTCTGCACGCCCGCTTCTTCCAGGCGCGTCTTCAGGTAGTCCGCGGCCCGCAGCACGTCGGCGTGGAACTTGGCGTCGGCCGAAACGGACGGAATGCGGAGCCAGTCCAGGAGCTCATCAAGAAAGCGGGTTTGGTTATCGGCGAGGTAATTGGCCATGCGCGGGCGGGGGTTTGGGGTTGGGAATGCGGGGGTAAAAGTAGCGGGCTGCGGCGGAACGAGAACTGCCTGCGGGCGCCGGCTTTGCAGCGGGCGGTGATGAATATGGGCAACTAAATATTTGTTCGCCTCATTAGTGGGTATTACAAAGTACCTGATATACATTTGTACCGTTCCTAACGCATGGCCAGCGCTGCTGCCGGCTATATCTCTTCCCACATCCCCTATTTTCTGCACCCATGAGCCTGTCATTGCTTCCCCTCCGCCGCCCCTCCTTTTTTCTGTGGGCCTTTCTGCTGCTGGCCGGCGCCTGCTTTCAGCCCGCGCGGGCCCAACCAGCCGACAGCGTAGACCTTTTCCTGGCTACCAAAATGCGGCAGCTCCGCATTCCGGGCCTGCAGCTGGCCGTCGTCCGGCACGGGCAGGTGGTGAAGCTGGCGCAGTATGGGCTGGCCAATATTCAGGACTCCATTCCGGTGGGCCGCCACTCGCGCTTCACCATCAACTCCATCACGAAGGCCTTTGTGGGCGTGGCGGTGATGCAGCTGGTGGAAGCGGGCAAGCTCGATGTGGCCGCGCCCGTTTCGCGCTACCTGCCGGGCCTGCCCGCCGCGTGGCAGCCCGTGACGGTGCGGCAGCTGCTGACGCACGCTTCCGGCCTGCCTGAAATAATGGGGGATGATGAGATGGTGACGGAGGCCAACGAAACCGCCGCCTGGGCCAGCGTGCAACAGAAACCGATGGAGTTTGCCCCCGGCGAGAAATTCAGCTACAACCAGACCAACTACCTGCTGATAGGCAAAATCATCGACCAATTGAGCGGGCAGCCCTTCGCCAGCTTCATTCAGGACCGGCAGCTGAACGTGGTGGGCATGCCCCGCACCACCCTGGGCGACTCGCACGACGTGCTGCCCAACAGCGCCCGCGGCTACACCTATTCCAAAGTAGTGAACGGGGAGTGGCGGCGCTCGGGCACGCCCCGCAACCTGTTTGAAGCGTACGGGCCCACCATTCGCACGGCATCGGGCATGAGCTCGACAGCTGAAGAAGTGGCCCACTGGCTCATTGCCCTGCAACAGGGCAAGCTGCTGCAACCCGCCAGCCTACCGGTGCTCTGGACGCCGGGCCTGCTCAACAACGGCCAGCCGAAGGGCTTCAACCGCCTGCAGAATGGCTACGCGCTGGGCTGGCCCACCGTGGGCCGCCCCGAGCACCGGGCGGTAGCGCCCACGGGCGGCGGCCGCTCGGCCCTGTTCGTATACCCCGAGGATGACCTGGCCATCGTGGTCCTGACCAACCTAATGGGGGCCAACCCGGATATGTTCATCGACGAGATTGCGGGGTTTTACATCGCCGACATGCACCCGGCTACCGGCTTTGGAATGCCGCCGGCCATCCGCGCCCTGCACACCGAGCTCCGCAAACGCGGCTTCAGTCAGGCCGAAGCGCTGGTGAAGCAGGCCCGGAAAAAGAACCCAACCTACCAGCTGCCCGAAACCGAGGTAAACGCCTGGGGCTACGCCCTGCTCAAGCAGGCCCAGCCCCAAAACGCCCTGGAAA
>JAYSZD010000154.1:0-2111 GCA_043738185.1 Hymenobacter sp.
GCCTGGCTACCAACCGCAAATGGGCCTCCAGTGAAGGTGGTCGGCAGCACGGTTTCCAGGAGCGACGGGCTGGCTTTGGGCGCTGATGGAGCGGGACGCGGGGCCGCTTTGGGCGTTGGCTTGCGGTTGGTTTGGGCCCGTAGGGGAAGAGCAGCTACCGACGCGGCTGCTATAAAAAGGCAAAAGGCTCTGGTCATAGAATCACAAAGAAAGAGGTTCGCGGATGAAAAGAACGGGCACGGTCCGGCGCTGGCGCATCCGCGGAAAGCCAACTGATGCGCCAGGTAGTGGTGAACCGAAAACCACCCATTTTCCTAACCGGCCGCCGCTTGCGCAACCCTTCGGCGTCAATCCGTGTCCCAAGCAATACCCTCCCGCTGGGTGTCTGCCACGCCGAATAGTCGGCTACTTCAAGCCAGGCAAAAGGCTCCTGTCATTCATTCAAAGCACTTGCTATCCAGCAAATAGCGTGTGCAGACATTTTTGAATGGCACCATTTCTTTCGCTTCAGGCGTTGGGCCTGTTGTACCTTTAGGCCCGCTTGTTCGAAAACTTGCCTTCCCCTCCCTATTCTATTCCTCCTTCCGTGGCCGAAATATCCTGTTCCTTTTGCAATAAGCACAAGCGCGAAGTTGCCGTTATGATTTCGGGCATCAACGCCCACATTTGCGAAAAATGCGTGGGCCAGGCCCAGCACATCCTCGACGAAGAAGCCAAAGCCCAGGAAGCCGGCAACCAGCCCAAGTTCAATCTCATCAAGCCCAAGGCCATCAAGGAGCACCTCGACCAGTATGTGGTGGGCCAGGACGAGGCCAAGCGCGTGATGGCCGTGGCCGTGTACAACCACTACAAACGCCTGATGCAGAAGCCCCAGGAAGATGAAGTGCAGATTGAAAAATCCAACATCATCATGGTGGGCGAAACCGGCACGGGCAAAACCTTCCTGGCCCGCATGCTGGCCAAAATCCTGCAAGTACCCTTCTGCATAGCAGATGCCACCGTGCTGACCGAGGCCGGCTACGTGGGCGAAGACGTGGAAAGCATCCTCACCCGCCTGCTGCAAGCGGCTGACTACAACCTCGAAGCGGCCGAGCGCGGCATTGTCTACATCGACGAAATCGACAAGATTGCCCGCAAGAGCGACAACCCCAGCATTACCCGCGACGTGAGCGGCGAGGGCGTGCAGCAGGCGCTGCTGAAGCTACTGGAAGGCACCAACATCAACGTGCCGCCGCAGGGCGGCCGCAAGCATCCCGAGCAAAAGATGATTTCGGTGAACACCGAGAACATCCTCTTCATCTGCGGCGGCGCGTTTTCGGGCCTCGACCGCATCATTAAGAGCCGCCTGAATACCAAGCCGATGGGCTTCGCCAAAACCAACCTGGAGGAGCAGGTGGACACCCAGAACTTCCTGCGCTACGTGACGGCTCAGGATATCAAGAGCTTCGGCCTGATTCCTGAATTGATTGGCCGCCTGCCCGTTCTAACCCACCTCAACCCGCTGGACCGTAGCACGCTGCGCATGATTCTGACCGAGCCCAAGAACTCGCTCGTGCGCCAGTACAAGCGCCTGTTCGGCATGGAAAACATCGAGCTCAGCTTCACCGAGGACGCACTGGAATACATCGTGGAGAAGGCCGATGAGTACCGCCTCGGCGCGCGCGGCCTGCGCTCCATCTGCGAGAATATCATGACCGATGCCATGTTTGAAATGCCATCGGAGGAAGGCGCGGATGCGTTGCAAATCAACCTGAGCTACTGCCGCAGCAAGTTCGAGAAGTCGCCGCTGCGGCACATGCGGGCGGCGTAGGTTCGAATTCAAAATTAAAAATGAGGAATTAAAAAGCCCGCCTGACGAATCAGGCGGGCCTTTTAATTCCTCATTTTTAATTTTGAATTCCCCTACTCCACCATCACGCGCTGGATGCTGGGGGCGCGGGCATCCATTTGCACTGTGAGCAGGTAGGTGCCGGGAGCCAGGCCGGCAGTGCTCATTTCGGCGGTGCTGCCGCTGAAGGTGCGGGTGGCCACTACCTGGCCCAGCACGTTGCGCAGCGTGGCCTGGGCTTTGGTGGCTGAAGTAGCCAGGGTCACGTTGAGCAGGACTTTGC
>JAYSZD010000155.1:0-14446 GCA_043738185.1 Hymenobacter sp.
CCGTGGTCTCGGTTGGTTTTTTTTGGGGTAATGCGTGGCGGGCGGGCCGGTGCCGTGAGAGTGGCAAATAAGCGGGCTTTCTCCGAAACGGGCGTGTCGTCGAGCATGGCCTGCAGGCCCTGGTAAATGGGCCGGGGAATCAGATTATCGAGGATTTCGAGGGCATTGGCCTGGCGCTCGCGGGCGGCGTGGGCTACATTGCGCTGGGCGGTGGCCACCAGGTCCGCATCGTAGAGTTGGGCCAGAATGCCGAACACGCGCTGGTGCAGCAAGCCCAGCTCATAGTGGACCGTGGCTTCCAACGCGGGCGGTTGGGTTGGCACCAAGCCGCTCAGCAGCTGGGATGCCAGGTGAAATTCCTCGCGTAGCAACTGCTCAAACACGTCCTGTTCGGCCTTTGTGGGCAAAGAGTGGCGCAGGGCCCGCAGCGCCACCAGCCGGAAAAACAAATTGGTGGATTGAGCCAGCTCCACCAGCGCGGCCCGGCTGGCGGGAGCGTCGAGGCGTTCGAGCACATCGGCCAGTCGATGCGTCAGAACGTTGCTTTTTGAAGTGGTAAGAGCTGCGCGCAAAGCCGTTACCACCGGCAGACCCAGCGCCACGAGGCTATCGGCGGCGGGCTGCCACCGTCCCTTGTCGTCCAATGCCCGCACCAGATAAGGCGCGAAATCTGCGTGGCCCAACGTGCCAATGGCCCGCAAGGCTGCGTGGGCTATGGTACCATCCGGGCTGGCTAAGCTGCTGTCAAGTAGCTGTGTTTGAGCTTCGGTATCAAAAAAAACTAAGAGTGCCAACGCCGCGCACTGCGCTTCCGGCTCATGGCTGGGCCGGAGTTGCTGGAGGCTGCGGTGGGCCGGCTCGTGGTCGGGCTGTGCTTCCAGACTGCCCCGAATAGCGCCCTGGCGGGCAGCCAGGTCCGGCCCGTTCAGCATCGCCGTTAGCGCGGGAGCGTCCGAAATCACGCTGGCAAACTGCTGGGCAGCGGCTTCGCGCACCGCCGGAGCCGGGTCGCGTGAGGCCAAGGCCAGCAGGGCTTCGGGTGAGAGGGGCCGGACTTCGGGGGTGTCCAGCAGGGCCAGGCGTACCCGCTCGTCGGAGTGTTCGAGCAGTGCGGGGATGTGGGCAGCCAGGGCCGTGGGTTCGCGTTGGCGGAGCCACGCTACGGCGTTCAGCACCTCGGTGGCGCGCGGGCTGCGCAGGTGGGCCAGCACTACCTGGAGGGCAGCGTCGGGCAGGGCCAGGTCGGCGGTTTCGGTAAAGCGTCGGCCCAGGCCCTCTTTCAGCTCGGCCAGATAGGCGCGGTAGGTGCGGCGCAAAAACCACAGTGCCAATACCAGCAGCCCACTCATCCAGGCGAAGGGAATCCAGCCGCCCAGCCTGTCAGCCGCGCCCAGGGCCAGGAAGAGCACGCCCGTCAGGCCCATGCCCAATGGTTCATAAAAGCCTTTGGCCAGGGTGTGGGCCGCCAGGCGCTGCTGCGGCGCCAGCGGCTGAAAGAGCACCAGAAACACCGGGTCGAACACGGTGCGGCGCAGCACTTCCAGCAGCAGGTAGAGGCCGCAGAAATAGGCGAGCAAGGTGCTTTGGCTGGAAGCGCCCAGTACCTGCCCGCCACCAAATACTACCAGACACCCTAGTGCCACGGCGGGCAGCAGCTGCAGCGACCACTGCACGCCGTAGCGGTCCAGCGCCTGCCGGCTCACCAACAGCTTAAAGAACATAGCTGCCAGGTACGTCAGTCCCAAAACCCAGCCCACGGACTGCGTAATATCCTCTGAAGCATGAAACCGCAGCTTCACGTTGATGAAAAACATGTATTCGACGCCCGCGAATACGGCGGCGATGGCCACCAGGCTCAGGCACATGGCCAGCACCAGCTCGCTGCCGCCAAACCACCGCTGCACGAGGGCTGCCGGCTGCTGCCGGGAATGGAGGACGGGCCGCGTGGCTGCTTCGACCACGTGCGAGCTGAGCGTGGAGCGCAACGCGAACAGCGCCCCGAGGTAGGCCACAAACGAGACGCCCAGCAGTACTGGCAGTTGCGCATCGCCGTGGATGAGGGCCGCTAGCAGCGCGCCCAGCGCCTTGGCCGGCATGTCGCCCGCGCTGATGACGCTGAACAGGCGCTTGCTCTGCCGCACATCAAACACCACCGCCGACACGCCCCAGAATTCGAGGTTGGTGAGCAGGTAGATGACGCGGTAGCCCACCATCACGGCCACGGCCGCCGCCACCGAATGGCCTACCACTACGAGCACGCCCATCACGCCGGTGAGGGCCACCACGGCCAGCAGTACCCGCACGGCCAGCTTTTTCAGCAGGTAATGATGCTCGAAGTAGGTGTAAATCCTGCTCACGGCCATCATGGCCAGGGCGCCGGCAATGTAGCCCAGGGGCAGGCTGTGGGCGGGGTCGTGCTCGAGCAGCAGCACGTTGGCCGCCACGTACACTAGCACTGAGCCAATGCCCAGCAGGAAATTGTGCAGCAAAAACAGCCCCACGGTACGGGCTTCGCTGGTTTTTACACCAAACAGGCGTTGCAGATAGGTGGCAGAAATCATGCGGAGAGGAAGCCGGCACCACCGGGCACGGTCATAGCCAAAGATACGGGCGCCAACTGCCTATCCGGCATAATTGATTATCCAGTCGTAAGCCCAAAAGCCCTTTCTGCGGCAAGGCAGCAAGTTTGTGCGCAACGCGTAGCAACGGCAAAATCGGTTCAGTGGGCATCGTTTTGAATTAAAGACCATTCAACAAAACAGGCCCTTGACAATGTGACAAGGGCCTGTTTTGTGATTTCTTGGATGAGTCGGTTTTAGGGAGCGGACTGCGCTGCGGGCTGGCTAGCGTACACTCTTATGGGGCGCGTGAAGCGGTTGTTGTCTTCCATCCATTCGCTGATGGCATTGCCTTTATCCAAGACCGCGCCCAGCGAAAAAGTGCCTGCCGCGGTGGGTTTCCAGCGGTTGGTGGTGGCGGCCAGCAGGCGCGCCTGGCCCGGCAGCAGGGGCTGTGCGAGGCCGGCGAGGCTGGCTACCGCAGCATTATCCACGCTGAAATCGATGCCAAGCTGACTGGCCGCGCCAACCGGTGCGGTGCCCATGTTTTTCACCATCGCATAAAAGGTAACCGTCTGGCCAGGCAGGGGAAAACGCGGCACAGTGAACACCTGCGTAATCTTCAAATCGGGCCTGGGCGGGGCCGCTTGCAGGGTGAAGGTGCCGCCCAGAGTCAGCTTGTCCGAGGCGCCGCCCACTTTGAAGGCGTAGGCGCCGGGGTGTACCTCGTAGGCCTTGCTTTGCTCGTTCCAGTAGTAAAAGTCCTCGGCCGAAAGCAGGAACGTCACGGTTTTCTTCTGCCTGGGCGCCAGGCCAATGCGCTCGAAACCCTTGAGCTGCTTCTCGGGCATGGGTAGTTTCGATGACTTATCGGATACGTACAGCTGCACCACTTCATCGCCGGCCCCGGCCCCGGTGTTCTGCACGTCCACGCTGATGGTGACGGGCGCGCCGGCCGCAGTCGTTGCCGCTGGCAGCTTCAGATTGCTGTACTCGAACGTGGTGTAGCTGAGGCCCGCGCCAAAGGCAAATTCGGGCTTCATGCCGTTGCGGTCGTACAGGCGGTAGCCCACGCCGTTGGCGTCGCGCAGGTCGTCGCCCCAGGCGGGCAGCTGGGCGTCGCCGGTGGGCATGGTCACAGGCATGCGGCCCGCCGGGTTGTAGTCGCCCACCAGCACGTCGGCCAGCGCGGTACCGGCCTCCTGGCCGGCATAAAAGGAGTAGAGCAGTGCCTTGGTGTTGGGCAGGCTTTCGTGCAGGGCGCACACGCCGCCGCTTTGCACCACCACTACTACGTTGGGGTTGGCCCTGGCCAGCGCCTTGATGAGGGCTTGCTGCCGGCCGGGCAGCGTCACCGACTTGTTGGCGCGGTCGTGGCCCGAGTTATATTCCTCGCCTTCCTGGGTACTGTCGAGGCCAGCGGCAAAAATCACCACGTCGGCCCCGCGGGCCAGCTCCCGCGCCCGTCGGAAACCCGACGTGTCGGCGCTGTTCATGTCGCAACCCTTGGCAAAGGAGATTTTATCGAGGCCGAGCTTCTTTTCTAAGCCTTCTTTCAGGCTGACGGAATAGGGCGGGCTGGTTTCGCTGCTGCCGTAGCAGTTCAGGTTGCCCTGGTCGGCATTGGGACCAATGAGGGCGATGCGCCGCACCGTGGCCTTGTTGAGCGGCAGCAGGTTATCGGTATTCTTAAGCAAAATGACGGATTCGCGGGCCGCTTGCTGGTTCAGTTTGGTGTGGGCCGGGGTGTTGGCCGCCGCCGGGCTGCTGGTGGGGTAAAAATCGAGCAGACCAGCCATGATTTTTGTGCGCAGCACGTTGCGTACCGCCGCATCGATGACCGACATGGGCACCGCGCCGCTTTTCACCAGGCCGGGCAAGTCCTTGGTGTAGTCGTCGCTGCCCATGCACACGTCGTTGCCGGCCGTGATGGCCTTTTTGGTGTCGTGCACCGCGTCCCAGTCCGACACCACGTAGAACGGAAAGCCCCAGCGCTCGCGCAGCACGGTGTTCAGCAGGTACGGGCTTTCGGCCGCGTGTTCGCCGTTGAGCAGGTTATAGGCCGACATCACGCTGAGCACGGCGCCTTCCTGTATCACGGTGCGGAAGTTGTAGCCGTAGTGCTCCATCACGCCCCGGTCCGTAAACAGCTCGTTGCGGGTGTGGCGCGTGGCCTGCTTGCCCTCAATCATGAAGTGCTTCACGGTGGCCATCACCGGCGTGGTTTGAATGCCTTTGGCGATGTGCGAAGCCACCTGGCCGATGAGAAACGGGTCTTCGCCGCCGCTCTCGGCGCTGCGGCCCCCGCGCGGGTCCTGCACTAGGTCGATGCACGGCCCCAGCTGCTGATGCTTGCCAAAGGCCCAGAATTCCTCGCCCATGGCCTGGCCTACCTGCTGCGCCAGGCTGCGGTTCCAGGTAGCGACCAAGCCCATGCCGGTGGGCCAGGCGGTGGCTTTCTGGAAGCGCACACCGTGCGGCCCGTCGTCCATCACGAAGCCGGGAATGCCCAGCCGGTCGTTGTCGGGCGTGGTCATGAAGCTGTTATTGGCGAGCTGGGCCAGTTTTTCTTCAGTGCTCATCGCCGTCAGCAGCGAGTCGATGCGGGGTTCCAGGCCCAGCTGCGATGCCTTTGCCGGTTGCTTTTGCGCCGGCGTATTACACCCAGCAGAAGTCAGTAAGGCCCCAAAACCAAGAAATAAATAGGGAAGCAAATGCTTTTTCATGGAAGTGCAGAACAAGTAAGGTGAAGGGCGCAGCATAAGACGGCCAGAGAAGGAACGGGGCACACATGGTTTGGTATTGGCTACGCGTCCCACCGCGTTTGGCCCCAGGTGGCCCGTCCCTTCCGCATGGCGCCGGTAGCGGTAGGCCCCGGCGCAGGCGCGCCGAAAGGAGTCTCACCAATCCTCCGGCGCGGTAACAGTGACTCGTCAATAAGCCAAAACCTCGGGTCACAGACAGCGCTGTGCCCGAGGCTTTGCTTTTTTCAGGTCATCAAAACAGGGAAAAACCGGTTATTCCACGCTCAACGGGCGGGTCAGGGCCACGCCATCCACGGTGAGGCGGCAGGTATAGAGGCCGGGCGCCAGCTGGGCGGCATTAAGCTCGGCCGTGAACTGACCGGCGGGCCGGGTTTGTGCGTCCAGCACCGAGGCCACGCGGCGGCCCAGGTTGTCGTACACGGCCAGGCTGACCACGGCGGGCTTTTGCAGGCTGAAGGGCAGCTTCGTGAGGCCGGAAGTAGGATTAGGGTAAGCGGGTGCGAAGGCGGCCGTAGCCGTTTTTACGGTGCGGGCGGCCGTCACAAAGCCCACCAGGCTCGGGCCCGTCCAGTCGTCGAGGTACACGCGGCGGCGCACCGTGGTATTGGGGGCAATCAGCAGCACGATTTCGTTGACTGATGTATTGGACGTTGCGCTGGGGGTATTAACGTAGCTGAAGGTCAGGGTTTCCCAGGCATTAGTGGCCGTGGTAGTGGCCGTGTACTCGGAGTTGCGGCCGGCCGGGTAGTTGGTGGCGCCCGCCACGGTAGAGTCCTGCAGCGTTATCTGGAACGGAATGCCGGGGGCGGGGCTGTAGACCTTCATGGTCATGCGTATCACGTTGTTTTTGAAGGGTGTGACGTCGGCTAGGGCCGCGCCCCTGGGGTGCACCACCAGAACGTCGAACTGGTTGGTGGAACGGGTGTAGCGGGCTACTTTGGCGCTGGGGTTGGCGGGGCTGACGGCGGGGTTCAGGGTGTCGGCATTCAGGCCGCCCGACGACTTGGGGGCAATGTATTTGATAACCCGCGTGCCCTCATAGTTGTCGTAAAGCTGGCTAACCGCGCCGGGGGCAACCACGGGCGCGAGCAATTCAGGTCCCGTCAGGTCGTCCATGTAATAGGTGCCGCCGTTGTTGGTGTTGGGTGCTACCAGCAGTACCATCTGGTCTACGTCGGTGGGCAGTACGGCGGGGTCAAAATTGCCCCCGGTGCCCGGAACGTAGGTGAAAGTCAGGATTTCCCAGGCGTTGGCAACGGTGGTAGTGGCCCGGAAGTCGCCGCCAAATTTGCCGGTCGGGTAGTTGGCGGTGTTCAGCCGGCTGTTTTGCAGCACGGCTTCCACCACGGTGCCCACCGCGGGGCTGCGGAACTTCATGCTGATGCGCTTGGTACCCGCGACGTAAGCCGAAACATCTGCCATCGCCCTGTTATTGGGCTTCACCACGATAACGGCGAATTGCTGGCCGGCGTCGCGGGTGTAGAGCGCGCAGGTGGAGCTGCTGTTTACGGTGTTGGTGGCGGGGTTGGGCGCGTTCTGCGTGAGTACGCCCAGCGCTACCGGGTAAGACACCAGCCGGGTGGTCTCAAAGTTGTCGTAGAGCGTCTGAGCTGACGCTTGGGTGCCAGCCGCTAAAGCGGCAAGACACATCATCGAAGTAAAAATCTTCATACGGAAAAGGGTTGAGTGGGTGAGAAAATAATGTGGTATGAGCTCCCAGACCGGAGCGGGCTGGATACTGGTTGTGGCAACCACTTCTTAGCGGAGAAGTGGGAATTGAAGCAAAATGGCCCGCGATAACCCGAGGGCAGGGTGCAAGGCCCGGCAGTTAGTTCTTTTTCATTTGGTATATCCGTACATAGTCTACCAGCATCTGCTGCGGAAATGCGGCTTCGTCGATGCCTTTCTGGCCGCCCCACTCGCCGCCCACGGCCACGTTGAGAAGAACGTGAAAGGGCTGGTCCCAGGGCCAGGCCTGCCAGCCGGTGCCTTCGTTGCGGGCCGCGAAATACAGCTGGCCGTCCACTTCGGCCGTGATGGTTTCCGGCGTCCACTCAATAGCGTAGACGTGGAAGGCAGTGGTGGCGTCCGGGATAATGGTGACGCCGGTTTTCTGGTTATTGGTGCGGAAGTAGTAGCTCTTGCAGTGGGTCGAGGCGTGGATTACGTTGAGGTCGTAGCCAACGTGCTCCATGATGTCAATTTCCCCGTTGTCGGGCCAGCTTTTGTTGCCGTACAGGTTTTGGTCGGGCAGCATCCAGATGGCTGGCCAGGTGCCACGGCCGGCGGGCAGGCGGGCGCGCACCTCGAAGCGGCCGTAGGTTTGGCTGCCGCCTTTGCCCCGCGACAGCAGTCGGGCCGACGTGTAGGCGTTTTCCGGTACCAGGGCCTCCTTACGGGCTTCCACCACCAGGTTACCACCTTCCACGCGGGCGTTTTCGCGGCGGGCTTTGCTATAGTACTGCAACTCCTGGTTGCCCCAGCCCTTGCTGCCCACGTCGTAGGTCCACTTGGTCGAATCGGGCAGGCCGGTGTAGTTGAACTCGTCGCTCCAGACCAGTTTGGTGAACGTGTAGCGCGGCCTGGGCGGGGCAGTGGGGTCGCTACTCGCCGGCGCAACGGGTGCGGCCGCACTCAGCAGCAAGCTGCTGACCACGACCGCCACCCGCGCCAGCGTGGCCCTGCCACGGTTGCGCTTTCCGGCCGAACTAACTTTCCCACCTATTCCGGCCATCATGCGCACTGGTTGTTATTTGTATTGGTAATGCCGCACGTAGTCCACCTGCATCTGCTGGGGAAATACGGTAGAGCCATCGGGGTTGCCGTCGAAATCTCCCCCCACGGCCACATTCAGAATCATGAAGAACGGGTTGTTGAAGGGGTAGAGGCCAGCGGTATCGCCAGGGCCGAAGGTGAAATACTGCACGCCATCGATATACATGCGAATCTGGTCCTTGCTGCGCACCACCGAGTAAATGTGGAAGTCCTCGGACAAGTCCACCGGGAGGGTGTTGGTGGTGCCCTTCAGCAGGCGGTTACCATTGGCGTCGGGAAAGTGCATGGTGGCTATGAGTTCCTTCGGCCGGCTGCCGCGCAGCTCCATAATGTCGATTTCGCCGCACTTCGGCCAGTTGTTCTGGTCGATGTCGGCGCCCAGCATCCAGATGGCCGGCCACACGCCCCTGCCTTTCGGCACTTTGGCGCGGGTGTCGATGCGGCCGTACACGAACGTTTTTTTGCCCTTGGTGAGCAGGCGGGCCGAGGTATAGGCATTATTACCCGACTGCTGGCGGCGGGCCTGAATGGTGAGGTTGCCGCCGTTTACGAAGGAGTTATCGCTCGAATTGGTGTAGTTCTGCAGCTCGTTGTTGCCCCAGCCGCCGCCGCCCAGGTCGTAGCCCCACTTGCTTTGGTCGAGGGAACTGCCGTCGAACTCGTCGCTCCAGACCAGGTTGCTGTAGTCGGCGTAGTTTTTGGCCTCCTCGTTCACCACCGGCACCACCGGAACTACGGGCGGGGGGGTAACCGGGGGCGTACTCGGCTTGTCGGTGCAGGCCGCGAGGCCCAGCCCGAGCAGCAAGCCGGCGCCCAGCCGGTAGTTGCGTAGCAGTGTTATCGATTTATTCTTCATAAGCTAAGTAATGTTGTCAGGTAAAAAATAAGATTTAGAGTTATTTGGCAACAAGCTTTATCGTAAACACCGTTCCGCCGTTTTGGCCGCTGCCGGCCCTTATGGTCATCTTATTGTTGTCGATGCTCAGGATGCGGTACACGCGCTCCGTGGGCGAGGCATCGGTGGTACCGATGAAGGCACCCGACCGCGTGAGGGTGAACTGCGCCAGGCCGGCGCCCGCTGCGGGGCCAAGCACGAACGGCGAGGTGCCGGACTGGGGCGCCTGGCAGGAAAAGCCATTGGCCGAGAAGGTTTCGGCCTTGGCGTCATAGGTCAGCACACCGGCGTCCGAGAAAGTATAGTCATCGTCCGATTGGCAGGCGGGCAGCTCGCCCGGTTTCACGCCAGCGAAGTAGGACGTGGGAGCCGCCTCAGTACCTACTACAATCGGGGCATCGGCCGCGTTGTCGAGCACCCAGGTTTTCGACGAGCCGCTGCCGCCGGTGAGCAGCAGCCGGATGGGGGCGGTGGCATCGAACGGCGCCAGGGTGATGACCGTGCGGGTGCCGTCGGGGTTGGTGCCGCGCAGGCGCAGGCGGGTATCGCTCACGTCCAGAATGTCGTAGGTTTTGTTCACCACCGAGTCGGGCAGGCCAATGAACGCGCCCTTGCCTTGCAGCACAATCTGCGGGTTGCCGCTGGCGTTGGGTCGGAAAATATAGCTGCCGCCCCGGTTGAGGGACTCGCCGCAGGCGCCGTTCTGGAACGTGCCGCCGCCGCTCTCGTAGTTCACCGTGAAGTTGTTGCTGAAGGTAAACTGGTCGTCGAGCTGGCAGGCGGGCAGCGCGGCCGAGGACGAAATTTGCACCCCCGCTGCCGTTTCGCGCACAATGGCGCCGGGCGTGTTGATAAATGACCATACCCGGGTGCCCGAGCTGGCGCAGCCCACCAGCCGGTTGAACGAGGTGTTGGTGCAGGCGTCGGGAATAGTCACGGTTTGCTTGCTCGAAAAGCTCGTGCCGCCCTTGCCGGCCGTAATGAGCTCCACTTCGTAGGTGCCGGGCCGGGTGTAGGTGCGCTTCACAACCGGGCCGGAGGCCACGGCATTATCGCCCAGAAAGTTATACTGGTACAAAAAACCGTCCTGGCTGGTGCTGGTGAAGGTGACCACCGTCGGAAACTCGGTGGTATTGACCTGAAACGTGAAGCTGGACTGCGGCACGGGGCCTTCTAGCTTGTTGTCGTCGTCGTCTTTGGAACAGGAGCCCAGCAGCAGCGGGCCTGATAACAGGGCCAGCGTGGCAATGCGAACTATATTTTTCATGATAATAGCGGTGGGAAGTTGAGGGAGGACAGGCGCTTAGTAGCCCGTGTTTTGCTTGAGGCCGGGGTTCACGTCGAGCTCGGCCTGTGGAATGGGCAGCACGATGTTGAAGGGCTGCACGCCGCGGTAGCGCAGCAGCTCACCAGTCCGCTTCATGTCAAACCACCGGTCGTTTTCGAAGGCCAGCTCGTACTTGCGTTCCCGCCACACGGCTTCTTTGAACGCCTGCGCGCTGAGGCTGCCGGCCAAATCGCGGGGGCTGGCCGTGTTGATGGGCAGGCCAAAAGCACGCCGCCGCACCTTGTTGATGGCCTCGGCGCCCTCGGCCGTGTTGCCGGCCGCTTCGGCCAGAATCAGGTACACCTCAGCCATGCGAATCACCGGAATATTGAGCCCCGAATCCCAGACGTTGGTGTTGACCTTGCCGATAAACCACTTCTTCACCCCAAAGCCGTTGGGCGAGCCGGGCAGCGAAGCGGGCTGCACGCGGCCGTCCGGATACACGTCACCGGGCTTCCAGATGGTCACGTCGCGGCGCAGGTCGCCGGCTTCGTAGCCCGCCACAAACTCGGGTTCGGGAATGTTGAAGCCGTAGCCGCCCTGGGGCACGATGCCCTGGCCGCGGGGGCCAAAGAATTCGTTGCCGACGAAACCCAGCCCGTCGAAAGTGAACTCGTTGCGGCCCGAGATATAACCTATTTCAAACAGGGCTTCCTTGCCGTACTCGTTGGCTATATTAAAGTTGTCGGAGTAGCTGTCCCACATGGACTTGCCGCTGGAGGCGATAACCGCACGGGCCTGCGTGGCGGCGTCGGGCAGCTTGCCTTCGGTGAGGTACACCTTGGCCAGCAGCGCGGCGGCGGCCCACTTGGTGGCCCGGCCTAGGTCGTTGCCGCTGTACGAGGCGGGGAGCTTGGCAATGGCGTCGAGCAGGTCTTTCTCAATCTGGGCGTAGACCTGGGCGGCCGGCGTGCGCGCGATGTTCACTTCCTCCACGGTCGTAGGCGGTACCGTCAGCAGGGGCACATCGCCAAAAGCCCGCACGAGGTCGAAGTAGTACTTGGCCCGCAGAAACGAGGCTTCGCCGATGCTGCGCTGCTGAATGGCGGGGTCAATCTGCATGCTCGGCACCTTTTGCAGCACGATATTGGCCCGGCCAATGCCCACGTAGCACCCGCCCCAGAGACGGGTGGTGAGGGGGTTGGTGGCCGGAATGCGGCCGTAGCGGTCCAGTTGCTGCTGCTCAATGCCATCGCCGCCGCCGCCGCCGCCCGTGTTAGACAGGTCGGAGCCGATGTCGCCGATGCCCCACAGGGCATAGTTGTACTGCCCACCCTTGCCCAGCTCGCTGTACACGGCGTAGGTGGCCTGAATGGCGTCGTTGGTGGTTTTGTAGAAGTTGGCGTCCGTCACCTGGTCGGTGGGGGCTTCGTCCAGGAATTTCTCGCCGCAGCCCGTGAGCAGGCCCAACGTAAGCAGCAGGGTGCCACCGGTGTATTTCGTGAAGATTGACATCGCAGTTAGTTCTTTAAAGATTAAAAACCCAGGTTCAGGCCGGCCAGAAACACGCGGGGCTGGGGGTAAACGCCCAGGTCTACGCCGCGCGAGCCCACTTCCGGGTCGAAGCCCGTGTACTTGGTCAGCGTCACCAGGTTCTGGCCGCTCACGTAGAGGCGCAGCTGCTTGCCGCCCACCCGGTCGGTGAGAGATTTGGGCAGTGAATAGCCCAGGGTGAGGGTTTTAAGGCGCAGGTAGGAGCCATCTTCAAGGTAGTAGCTGCTCACCTGCAGGTTGCCGTTGGGGTCGCCGGCCACGGCACGGGGCACGTCGTTGCTGGTGCCGGGGCCGGTCCAGCGGTCCAGCACGCGGCTGCTGCCGTTGCTGTTGCCGTACAGGGCACTTTCCAGGATATAGCGGTTCTGGTTGTAAATCTGGTTGCCCTGCGAGCCCTGAATGAACAGATTCAGGTCGAAGCCCGCCCAACTCAGCGTGTTGTTCATGCCGTAGGTGAAGTCCGGATTAGGGTTGCCGATGAAGGTGCGGTCCGAGTCATTGATGACGCCGTCGCCGTTCAGGTCACGGAAACGAATATCGCCGGGGCTGGTCGCCTTGTTGGGGTCGGCGTTCGGCGTTTGCACGGCGTGGTTACGCACGTCTTCCGGCGTTTGGAACAAGCCGTCAGCTATCAGGCCGTAGAACGAGCCGAAGGCGTAGCCCTCGTCGTAGCGGATGATAGTACCGCTCAAGCCGCGTAGGCCGTCGTAGGGCTCACCCACGCCCAGCTTGTCGAGCTCGGTTTTGTAGGCCGACACGTTCAGGGTCGTGCTCCAGTTCAGGGCCGCGCCGTTGCCTTGGATGTTGCGCGAGGTGAAGGAGAAGTCGATGCCGCGGTTGTAGGCCGAAGCGGCGTTGCGGTCCACGGGTCGGAATGTGCCCGACACCAGCGACACGGGCACCGGAGCAATGAGGTTCGGCGAAGTGCGGTCGTACAGGTCGATGCTGCCTTCGAAACGGTTTTCCAGGAAGCCGAAATCGATGCCGAAGTTGGTCTGGTTATTATTCTCCCAGCGCAGCTGGCCATTCTGCAAGCGTGTGGGTGCGGCCCCGTTCACGATGGTGCCCGCGGGCCCGAACGGATACTGAATGCCCGAATCGATGGCGAATAAGTAGGCGAAGCGACCGGCGTTGTTGGGGTTGCCTACTTTGCCGTAGCCCGCGCGAACCTTCAGGTTGCTCACCACGCTGCTGTTTTTCAAAAACTCCTCTTCCGAGATGCGCCAGCCCGCCGATACGCCAGGGAAGAAGCCGTACTGCTCGCCGGGCTGGAAGTTGCCCACGCCGTCGTAGCGCGCGATGGCCGAAAACAGGTACTTACCCGCAAACTCGTAGTTGAGACGCGTGAAGTAGCTGGCCAGGCGCGCCGGAGGGTTGATGGTGCCGACATTGGCCAGTTGGGCGTTGACGGGGCCCGCATTGATAACCTGCAAGTCGTTGCGCAGGTAGCCCGTACGGTAGGCTTGCACGTTGCTGAAGTTGAACTCCTGCGCCGACTGGCCCAGCAGCGCGGTTACTTGGTGCTTATCTCCGAAAAGGTGGTCATAGGTCAGCGTGTTCTCAATCAGGTAGCTCGGCGCGTACGACGAGGTGGCCGTGGCGCCGGCCGTGGCCTGCGTGTAGCGCGTGTTGTAAGTCTGCCCGTCGGCGACCAGCTCCGGCACGCCAGGCCGGAAGGCGTTGAAATTGTCGAAGATGAAGTCGAAGCCCACGTTGGTGCGGAAGCGCAGCCCCGTCAGCGGCTCGATTTCGGCAAAGAAGGTGGACAGCGCCCGGTTGCGGGTGAATTTCTGGTTGGCGATGGTGGCCGATGCCAGCGGATTCTCCTCAATGAAGTTGTCCTGCTGGCCGCGGGGCTCGTAGTAGTAGCCGTCGGGTCGGAACAGCGGGATGATGGACGGAATGCGGATGGCCTGCTGCACCGTGCCGTACTCGCCGTTACCGGCCGTAATCTGGCGGTCTTCCAAGTGCGTGAGCGAGATGCTGTTGCCAAATTTCAGGTACTTGTTGAGCTGCACGTCGCCGTTGGCCCGCAGCGTAAACCGCTCAAACTGCGAGCCCACGATAGTACCGTCCTGCTGGAAATAGCTGCCCGACACCGCAAAGCGGGCCTTCTCGCTGCCCCCGGTCGCCGAAAGCGAGTAGTTCTGAATGGCCGCCCGGCGAAATACCTCGTCCTGCCAGTTGGTGCCTTCGCCCAGGGCCTGGGGGTTGCGCAGGCGCGGCACCACGATGGGCTCGCCGCCCGCAATGCGGTTCTCGTTGTTAATCACGGCGTACTCCTCGGCCGTGAGCAGGTCGAGCTTGCGCCACACCTGCTGCACGCCGCGGTAGGCATCCACGTTCACGGTCGAAACCCCCGCCTTGCCGCGCTTGGTGGTGATGATGACCACGCCGTTGGCTGCGCGCACGCCATAGATGGCCGTGGCCGAAGCATCCTTCAGAATGTCAATGCTTTCAATGTCGTTGGGGCTGATGGCATTCAGCTGGTTTTCCCCGGCATTGTCGGGCAGCGGGAAGCCGTCCACCACATACAATGGGTTGTTGTTACCGGCCGAGGTAATGCCCCGCACCCGCACCGACGTGCCCGACGCGCCGCCCGGCGCGCCCCCGTTGGAAGTAACCGTGACGC
>JAYSZD010000156.1:0-5177 GCA_043738185.1 Hymenobacter sp.
AACTGGGGCTGCTTCAGGATTTCGAGGTTGCGACGGCCGCGCTCAATGGTGAGCTTGGTCGAGGCGTCGAGGTCGGAGCCGAATTTGGCGAAGGCTTCCAGCTCGCGGAACTGGGCCTGGTCGAGCTTCAACGTACCGGCCACTTTCTTCATTGACTTAATCTGGGCGTTGCCACCCACGCGCGACACCGAAATACCCACGTTGATGGCCGGGCGAACACCCGAGTTGAACAGGTTGGTCTCGAGGAAAATCTGGCCGTCGGTGATGGAAATCACGTTCGTCGGGATGTACGCCGATACGTCGCCGGCCTGCGTCTCAATGATGGGCAATGCCGTGAGCGAACCGCCGCCTTTCACCAGGTGCCGGATGCTTTCGGGCAGGTCGTTCATGTTCTGAGCGATTTCGTCCGAAGCGTTGATTTTGGCGGCCCGCTCCAGCAAGCGGCTGTGCAGGTAAAACACGTCGCCGGGGTACGCCTCGCGTCCGGGAGGACGACGGAGCAGCAACGACACCTCGCGGTACGCCACGGCCTGCTTCGACAAGTCGTCGTAAACCACGAGGGCGGGACGACCCGTGTCGCGGAAAAACTCACCAATGGCGGCACCGGTGAAGGGCGCGTAGAACTGCAGCGGCGCGGGGTCGGCGGCCGGAGCGGCTACCACCACCGTGTAGTCCATGGCCCCGCCTTTGGTCAACGACTGCACCACCTGGGCGATGGTCGAAGCCTTCTGGCCGATGGCCACGTAAATGCAGAAAACAGGCTTGCCGGCTTCGAAGAACTCGCGCTGGTTCAGGATGGTATCGATGGCCACGGCCGACTTGCCAGTCTGGCGGTCACCAATAATGAGCTCGCGCTGACCCCGGCCAATCGGAATCATGGCGTCAATCGACTTGATGCCGGTCTGCATCGGCTCGGTTACGGGCTGACGGTAGATTACACCAGGAGCCTTGCGCTCCAAGGGCATTTCATACAGCTCGCCCTGAATGGGGCCGCGGCCGTCGATGGGCTGGCCGAGGGTGTTTACCACCCGGCCCACAATGCCTTCGCCTACTTTAATAGAAGCAATTTTGTTGGTACGACGCACGGTGGCGCCTTCCTGAATGCCCGAGTAGTCGCCGAGCAGTACGGCGCCCACGTTGTCTTCTTCAAGGTTGAGCACCAGCCCTTGCAGGCCCGTTTCGAACTCAATCAGCTCGCCCGCCTGGGCTTTGCTCAAGCCGTAGATGCGAGCCACACCGTCGCCAACCTGCAACACGGTGCCGACTTCTTCCAGCTCGGCTTCGGACTTGAAATTGGACAGTTGCTGCCGCAGGATTGCGGATACTTCGTCCGGACGTACTTCTGCCATTTTTTTGGGAATTGAGTATGTAGTATTGAGTAGTCAGTAGCGCGAAGCGGTACTTCGCGTGCCTGCGCCGATTAAATTGGTGCCGTCGGCGCGGAAACACGAACAACTGCGTTCGCACTACACCGACTATCAGCTTACACTTTTTGTTGAAACGTAGTGTCTTGCAAAGAGGTGCGCATTTTGCGAAGGCTAGTGCGCACGGAATCATCCAGCTGGTTGTCGCCGACGCGCAGAATGAAGCCGCCAATGAGGTCGGCGTCCACCTTTTCAGTCAGCTTCACGTCAGTCAGACCAGTTTGCTGGGTTACCAGCTTCTCCATCTCGGCCCGTGAGGCGGCCGTGAGCGGAGTGGCCGAAGTCACCTCGGCCATCTGGATGCCCTGCATGGCATTGTACTGCACCTGAAACTCGGTGCCCATGCCTTCCAGCGCCGCCTCCCGGTTTTTCTGGGTGAGAATGGTGAAAAAACGCAGGGTCAGGTCCGACACCTTGCCCCCAAAAATGGCGGTGAGGATGGCCAGCTTCTTGTCGTGCTTCACAATCGGATTGCGCAGCAACAGCCGCAGCTCGCGGCTTTCGGCCATGGTCTTGCTCAGCAAGTCCATGTCCTCTTTCACGCTCTCCAGCGTGCCCATCTCCTTGCCCAAGTCGAGGAGCGACTTAGCGTAGCGGGCCGCTACTCGTTGGTCAGCCATTTTATATGGAGCTAATAGCCTTTAGCTGTTAGCTGTTAGCTCAGCGCTGTGGTTCCAGTTGAAGAGAACAAAAGCTGACAGCTAACGGCTAAAAGCTAATAGCTTAATTAAGTTTAACGTCTTTCAAATAGGAATCAACCAGCTGCGTCTGGGCGGCGGGCTCGGCGAGCTCGCGGCGCAGGATGCGCTCGGCGATATCGACCGACAGCCGGGCAGCGGTGTTTTTCACTTCGGCCAGGGCGGCATTTTTCTCCTGCTGGATGGCTTCGCGGGCCTGGCTGATAATACGGTTGGCTTCTTCGGTGGCGCGGGCCTTTTCGGCGTCGCGGTGCTGGTTGGCCATCACGGTGGCTTCCTGCATCATGCGGTCGCGCTCGTGGCGGGCGTCGGCGAGCAACTTTTCGTTGCCGGCTTTCAGCTGCTGCATTTCAATTTTGGCCTGGTCGGCCATGCGCAGGGCGTTGTCAATGGTGTCTTCCCGCTCTTTGAGCGACAGCAGGATGGGCCGCCAGGCAAATTTGCCCAGCAGGAACAACACCAACAGGAAGATAACCAGTTGCCAGAAAATCAGGCCGAGTTCAGGATTTAAGAAAGCTGGCATAGGGAATTTAGTATTAGGGAACCGCCGGTTGAGGCTGGTTAAGCTTGCTACATCTTGTAGGAGCAGGTAAGCCCGCCGCGCCAACTGCATAGGCAGCAGCGGGCGGCGGGCTTCCAACTACTTCCGGGCACAGCGGCCCGGCAAATCATCTTAGAGCTTGGTCCAGATAAGTACGCAGACTACGACTGCGAACAGGCCGAGACCTTCAATCAGAGCGGCGGCGATAATCATAGCCGTCTGGATTTTGCCCGAAGCATCGGGCTGACGACCGATGGCATCCATGGCGCTGCCGCCGATGCGACCAATACCCAGGCCTACGCCCAAAGCAACCAAACCAGCACCGATACCGGCACCCATTACAGCCAAACCAGGACCGTAGTTGGCAGCCATTTCAACAGCAGCCTGCAAAAACAAAGAAAGAAGCATAAAAAAAGAAAAAGGGGGGGGAAGAGAAAAAGCTAGCCAATCCCGCAGCGGAGGGGGGGGGGAGTGCTGCGGTCTGACTAAAGCAGCCAGCAGGTCAGGCGCGGGGCCTGCCTATAATAGTCTTGGGATTAATGGGCGTGGGCCGGAATGTGGGCCTGGTCGGCCCCGTCGCCGCCGCCAATCTGGTGGTCAGCATCGTGGTGCTCTTCTACGGCACCACCGATGTACATGGCGGTGAGCAGCGTGAAGATGAAGGCTTGCAGAATGGCCACCAGCAGCTCCAGAATATTGATGAACAGACCGAAAGCCAACGTAACCGGCGCTACTGCCCACGATTTGAAGATGAACACCAGGCTGATAAAGCTCAGTACCACGATGTGTCCGGCCGTGATGTTGGCAAACAGACGAATCATCAGGGAGAAAGGCTTGGTGAAGATGCCCAGGAATTCCACCACAATCATGATGGGCAGCAACGGCTTGGGCACGCCGGGCGTGGCGAAGATGTGCGCCCAGTAGTTCTTGTTGCTGGAAGCCAGCGTGATAACAAGCGTCATCAGGGCCAGTACCAGGGTCACGGCAATGTTGCCGCTCAGGTTAGCCGCGCCGGGCATCAGGCCCAACAGGTTGTTGAACCAGATAAAGAAGAAGGCGGTGAGCAGGTACGGCATGTAGCGCTCGTACTTGGGGCCGATGTTTTTCTTGGCAATTTCATCGCGGATGAAGATGATAACCGGCTCGAAGAACGACTGCAGGCCCTTGGGCGCGCGGCCGTGGTTCTTCTTGTAGCCGCTGGCTACCGACGTAAATACAATCAGCATCAGCGCGGCGCTGAAGAGCAGCGAAGCGGTGTTTTTGGTGATGGAGAAGTCGTAGACTTTGCTACCGTCTTCGGCCACCAGTTTGTCTTCTTCCAGCTTCAGGCCGTTGTGGGCGTGGCCGTGGGCCAGCTGACTACCCGAGAACATGCTCAGGCCTTTGGTGGGCTGGTAGGCGATGATGGGCAGCGGCACGCTGACGTGAGTGGCGTGCTCACCCTCGCCGAGGGTAGCCAGGTGCCACTCGTGCGAATCGCCGATGTGCTCCAAAATCATTTCGCCGGGATTGAAGCCTTCCCCTTTGGAAGCCTCAACAGCCGGCTCGTTCGCAAAAGCGGACAGGGATACAAAGCAAAGAAGTATCGAAAGTAAACGCTTCATTCAAAGGGAATTAATTGGAGATTTCCGGATAAAGCGCTATGTTTGCGCCACTTGCTTTTTCGAAATCGGCCGCAAGTTACTAAAAATAGCCCAGATTTCAAACCCAGCCCACGAAAAGTACAGCAGGAAGAAGGCCCCGAGGAAAGTCCAGAGGCCGCGTCCTTCCTGGGCACCGCCCCTGGCCAGGTGCACCGTGACCAGCGCCAGCGAAGTGAGCAGGCGCACGGTCATGCCGATGAGGTAACCGATGCCCAGGTTGGTGGTCGATACCGCCACGAGGCGCGCCGTGAGGCTGTAGATAAGGAACGTGAGCCCGGCCATGAAGCCGAACAGCAGCCCCGTGTGCCGGTGAATAATGGCCGGGCCATAGACCACATGCAGGCCGTAGAGTAGCGCCCCCACCACAGCACCGAACAGAAAAAACTGGCGCAGAAATCGAATCATGGGGTACGGGTTGGGTGTTGGTCGTTAGTTGACAGTTGTTTGTATTTGACCGACAACCGCCAACCAAAAACCAACAACTACTCCTTAGTGAGGCTGCGGATAATCTGAAACATGGCGAGGAATACCCCCACCAGCATGAGCCCTACCGTGAACCACGGGTTCTTGGACTGGTACCGCTCGTCGAGCCACATGCCCAGCCAGGTGAAGCCGCCGATGATGCCCAGCATCTGAAAGGCAATGCCCGAATACTTGGCGAATGCGCGGACGCGGGTGGAACCTGCGTCGGGCTTGTCGGCAGGCTCAGGAACGGGCGGTGTGGACATGGAAAGGGCGTAGTGGAGCGGCGCGCAAAGGTACGGCGGGAGCGAAGGACCGTTTGGTCCGGGAAAAACGTAATTTTACCCGTTCGCCTTCGTTAGGCGGCTGGCGCCTGCCAGCTATAACGAACATTTCAGGTAACCTCCGG
>JAYSZD010000157.1:0-5170 GCA_043738185.1 Hymenobacter sp.
TGGTTGCCCGAGCCGGAAGTACCCACCTGGTCGGCGGCTTTGTCGCGCTTGTTTTTCAGGAATGGGATTTCCAGGAATTCGTCCCGGTCCAGCACGGGGCTGGGCAAGCGGTGGCCCCGCTCCCAGCACCGGCCCGAGCCGAAACGGGTGTTGTCGAGCAATATTTTCCGTAGTTCCTGCACGCGCTGCGTGAGGTACTTGGGCGGCAAATCGAACACCGACAACGCCATCCGGCAGCCGATGTCCACGCCCACGGCGTAGGGAATCACGGCATTGTCGGTAGCCAGCACGCCGCCAATGGGCAGCCCGTAGCCGTGGTGGGCGTCGGGCATGAGGGCCCCGGCCACGGTCACGGGCAGTTTCATAGCCGTTTCCATCTGGTGAATGGCTCCCTGCTCAATGTGCTCGGCACCAAACGTAACGTAGGGCTTGCGCTCTACCAAAGCAATGTGCCGGGAGGGCGCCGGCAGCAAAGCCGCAGCGGTATGGCTCCAGTCGAGGTCGGTGAGGAATTCCTTTGGATTAGCCAAAATTTGACCTAGCAAAGCAAGCTGGTCGGTTTGAGAAAGTTTTTTGAGGTGCTTGCGCTGCAACTGCGCGAGGGCAAGCCCAATGGCCCGGCCTTCGGGAAACCCGAGGGTGCGAAGGTCGTTGCCGCGTAATATATTGGCCATATCAATGGGTTGTGCACGAAATAGCGGCGCGTGTTCGGGCTGCCATCGTTGATGAAAAAGAAAAATAAAACGGGCCGGGCAACGGGCGCAACGCCTGAATGTGCTCTAACCAACTGAGCTACCGCTGTTGCCAGCGGGCCGGACTCGAACCGGCGACTCCATCGTCCCAAACGAAGTAAGACGGTGCTACGGCACCGACCCGTTTTAAGCAACAGCGGTTCAGCACCCCGAAGCAAGCGAATCTGCGGGTACGTGAGCCGTTCAATTACGCAGACGCTCAAGAGTCTACGGTACTACCAAAACCTGTCCGGGGCAACAAGCGCCCGGCCTTCTGGTCCTGCTCTACCGCTGAGCTACGGCTGCCGCTTACGCTGCTGCCGGCGGGAATCGAACCCGCGTCCTGGGCATTAGGAGTGCGAAGTATGGCCGGGCTACGACACCCGGACAGGGTTTGAAATCAAGGCATTGGGGCAAAAAACGACGAATGACAGGACGGAATTGTGCTTTCGACCACTCAGCCACTCCGGCCGTTGCCAGCCAGAGGAGGGATTCGAACCCCCGGTTCCGGTCGTAACAATTTTTACGAAGTAGCACGCGCCTACGGCACCCAATGCAAGGGTTAATTTCCGAAAAATTCAGGGCAACAAGCGGCGGACGAGTCAACCGCAGCCGAAGCTGCGGAAGGGGATTCGAACCCAATCTCTCTGATTAACAGTCAGATTTCAACCAACGAAGTAGCGCCCGCCTACGGCACCTGAATCAGGCGGAATCAGCCGGGGTGGAACGGGCCCGCGAAGGCCCGTCCCGGTCGGCGACTGCCCAGAATGGGCAGCCGTCTTCCTCATGTGTGGGGGGTAGATTAAAAGGTTAAATATTACCTAATAAAAAATTTGCGAAAAAATCCGCGAAAAAGCCCTTGGCGCTATTGCCAAGGGCTTTTTTATTGGGTTTGGGCCGTGCTAACCTTTCAAAAACAAAAGATGCAACGGTTCAAGAATGCTTGGAAATGCTTGGAAAATGCTTGTACAGAATGCCTCAAAATGGCTCGTTTGCTTGGACTGGGAGGTACTGAGCGGGCCACAAACACTTGTTTTAGCGAATTCGGCGGCCTTTTCGTGTTAGAATAGCCGAAAAACGGGCTGTGGTGCCTAATCTATAAGGAATTGGTCTATCAGGCCAGCGTTGTCAAAAGGAAGGAGTAGACGTAGGATTTCCTGCATTTTGGTGTTGGCCTCGGCCACTGCTTCAGCGTAGGGTTGCAGCTTGGCGGCTTCCTTTATCATGGCTTCCCGATACTCAGAGTAAGTCAGGCTTTCGATGGGCGTTTCTGTGAGTGGTCCGGCTGCATTGTGGTAGTTGTAGGAGGCATTGGCGAAGGTATCCAGATACCGCAAATGGAAACGTAAAAGGTTGTGTGTGAGCATACCGAATACTTGGGCCTTCTCTACTGCCCAAGCTGCCTCTGGTTCTGTCCTGCTCATGTCATGCCCTAGTTTTCCACGTAGGGTTTGCAGTTTGTGAGCCGTTTGAAAGTAGCCTGGATTGCGGCGAAGCTCATCTAATTGGCCGAATGCACCTGCGTCTGTGCTGTTGTAAAGCTCGTTGAACATGGCCTGGCGTTCGCGTTGCTCATCGGTTAGCTCTGGCTTAACAGCTTTCGGGCCTGATTGACCGAATAGATGGTCGTTTTCCCACTCTACGGGGTTGTCAGAGCTTTTTTGAATATTTTTCTGGGTAGTACCAATGCGATGCACTTTTTGTACGCTGGCACCAGAATTGGTACTCTTTTTTGGTACTATTGACCACTTGTCAATAGGGGTGGTAACACCTATTTCAAAATATGTTTGGCTAACACTAAATTCCTTGTTAAGTACAAGAAACCACTTTTTAGGGATTTTTCTAACCCCGCGTTCAGCAGCGGATAAAAAGGACTGTTTTACGCCAAGAAGAGCAGCAAATTGTGTTTGGCTGTACCCTACACTTTCACGAACCCGTCTTATCCAAGTGCCTGAGTGATTTTCGGTGGTTTCCATTTTATAACGTGTTTTTCTATTTATAACGTGTTATGTTTGCAGTGTTAACAATGAGTTCGCACTATGACAAACGTAAGCAATAACACTGAACGGTTAGCGCAAATCCGAAATCTGTTACCCTTTGGGGCGCAAGGTGAGATAGCCCGCCGCTTAGGTGTAAGCCGTTCTGCCGTGGCCCAAGTCATCAATGGACTGCGCTTTGGCAAGCGCATAGAAGAGGGCATTTTTAGCTACTTCCTAGAATGGCAAGCTGCCCAGCCCGCCCCCGTGGACTTGTCCGAAGTGGATAAGGCCTTGGCAGCTTGTCAGCCTCAATCTGCTACCAAATAACGAGCGGGTAGGATGATAGAGCACGGCGAAAAACTGTACCTGACGGTGGAAGAATTAGCCACGCTGGGAGTGTTGGAAAACACTGCCCGGCGGGGAATAGACCGTGCCCGTAGGTTTAACCGTGCGAGCTGGCAGTCGCGCAAGTTTGATGTGTCACCGAAGTTTGATGTGGTGCATATCGACTACGGCACCATTCCACTTGAAACGGTGGAGGAATGCGACCTGCCAACGGCAACGGAACTACGGGCAAAACAGCGTCAGCAAGCGGCCGTGTCGCCTATCTATGATGGGTTGCAATTGGCCCACGAGAAAGGCTACGTAGACCACCGCAAGCACTACCTGGCCTACGGCAGCGACAAAGCCCGCGCCTACGCCAAAAAGTATGCGGTGTGGGCTAAGCTGGTGCAGTTGCGGGAAAAGCACACGGTAGCCGTGCTGTTTGCGGCCTACGATACATTAGAGCCGAAAGCTTACGCGTCGCCCCAATCATTCGGCAACACCCTGCGGGATGCCATTGAGGCGGACAAAGCGGGTAAGCTGATAGAGTTTGTGCGACACGGCAACCACGGCAACAAGAACGCCAAAGACACGCTGCCAGAGCATGAATGCCTGGTGCGCTTGCTGGTGAGCATGGGCAAGGGGTTTGAGTCTCCCTACATCTGCGAAAAGGTGAACTGGATGTGCGACGAGTTGGGCATTGCCAAGAAAATCAAGGTGGACTGGGTGAAGAAATACCTAGCCCGGCCCGACGTGATGTTTGCCACCGATGGCTACCGCTACGGCCTTGACCGGGTGCGGAAGGAACTGCCTTATCTGGCCTTGGAATCGGCACTGTTTGCCAACGACCAATGGCAGCTTGACGGCTGGCATGTGCCGTTTGTTCACCCCGAACAGGTGACCAACCGGGCGGGCCGCACGGTCATGAGCTTGCAGCGCCTGGTGGTGTTTGTGGTGCGGGACGCGCACAGCCGCAAGCTGCTGGGCTACGCTTTCGGTGACACAGAGAATACGGCGCTGATTCTAAAAGCACTACGCCAAGCCGTGCAGGCCACGGGCAAGGTGCCTGCCGAACTGGTAGTCGATAACCACTCCTTTAACCAGACCGCCGAAATCGCTTACTTAAAGCAGGGATTGGAAGACCTGGGCACGGAATGGACTGTGACCATGAATCCGCAACACAAGGCCATTGTGGAGCGCTATTTCAACCTGTTTGACGAGCGGTTTTGCAAGCCCGTGCAGGGCTGGATAGGTGGCAGCCCGTTGAGTCTCAAGCTCAACGCCCGGCCGAAGGTGGAAATACGGGACGAGCTGAAAAAGCGGCTCTACACTCGTGGCAGGAATGAGGTAATCGCGTTGGTAACCCACCTGCTGGAAACAGCCAACGCCGCGCCTACCACCACACGCCAGCCGCTTAGTCCTAACCAGCGGTACGCGGCATCGGAGCAGCCGAACGCACGGACAGTAGAGGACACTGATTTGATGCTCTTGTTCTGGAAAACCACGCGCTGCGATGTGCGCCGGGGTGGCATTACCCTGGAAAAAGAGGGCAAGCGCCACTACTTCCCGCTGCCCACCGGAGCGCTGCAAGAGAAGCTGTACAAGCAAAGCGTAATCGTCCGCTACGATGACGATTACGAGCGCATTTACTTGTTCGACGCAAAAACGGAAGCGCCTATTTGCAGCATTGACCGGCCTAAGCTGGTCCACGGGGCGAAGACCAACCAGAAGGGCGAAGACATGGGCGGGCTTGCCAAGCAAGGGCATCTGCTGCGTGATACGGAGCAAACCCGCCGCCAGAGCAATGAGCGGGTACGGGACACCGTGGAGGCCAAGTTCGGCGAAGCGCCTTATGAACTGATGAGCCAGCTCAGCACGCCCAAAGCGGACTATCACAGCGCCGAAACAGCCCACCGCATCGGGCAGGTGCTGAACGACCACGACGTGAATGAAGACCTACTGGTGCCCGTGCGCGAACTCGACCCGCTCAAAGGAACGGTGTTCAGCCAAACGGCCCGAAAAGCAGCCTACGCGCCTTCCAAAAGCCCTTTGCGGACGGAAGGTGACCTGTCTTTCCTAGAGGCTAACCCAACCTATGAGGACGATTAAGCCCACGAAAAAGCCCCATTACCTGCC
>JAYSZD010000158.1:0-5164 GCA_043738185.1 Hymenobacter sp.
CCAGCTCACCAGTCCCGACCCGCGTCTCAAACTCACGTAAGCGCAGTGGCAGAAGCTTCAGCTTGTGCGTACTCCTATTTTAAACCGACAAGACGCACAAGCTAAAGCTTATGCCACGCCGTACTTTTACCGCACTATGGCCAAAGAAGCGAAACCAGTCATCATTAACATTAAAAACCGCCGCGCCAGCCACGAATATACTTTCCTGGCCAAGTATGACGCGGGCGTGATGCTGCAAGGCACCGAAATAAAAAGCATCCGCGAAGGCAACGTGAACCTGACCGACGGCTACTGCCTCTTTCACACCGACGGCAGCCTCTGGATTCACTCCATTCGCATCGCACCTTATTCCTTAGGTACTTATAACAACCACGATGCCATGCGCGAGCGCAAGCTCCTGCTCAACAAGCGCGAGCTCAAGCAGCTGGCCGGTAAAGCCGTGGACCAGGGCCTGACCATTATCCCGTTGCGCCTGTTCGTGACGGACCGCGGCTTCGCCAAAATCGAAATTGCCCTCGCCCAGGGCAAAAAACTATTCGACAAGCGCAACGACCTCAAGGAGAAAGCCCAGAAGCGCGATATGGAGCGGATGTAGAATAGGGTAGGAGGGTATGGGAGGAGTTCAATGAGGAAACTACTTATCCTTTCTTTGTACGCTACCCATACTCGCTGCCCTACAATTCCTGCCCTTCTACTCCACACCCTCTTACCCTAATTTACCCTCCGCTTTGAATCCTGGCATTTGCGCCCTGAGCGCTGTCCCCGTCCGCGCCGAGCCCAACGACCGGGCCGAATTGGTGACCCAATTGCTGTTTGGCGAGTGCTACCAGATTCTGGTGACCCAGGAGAGCTGGCTCCAGGTGCAACTGGCTGCCGACGGCTATATGGGCTGGATTGATGTGAAGCAGCACACGCCCGTTTCGTCGGAATACCACGCCGCCTGGTGCGCCCAGGACCACCCCCGCGCCCTCGACGTGGTGCAGGCCGTGAGCGACGCCACCACCAAAATCCCTCTCACACTGGGGTGTCGCCTGCCGTTTTTCGACGGCATGAATGTACGCATGGGCGCCCGCAGCTACTTTTACAACGGCACGGCCACCAACCCCGCCGCCGCGCCCGACGCGGCCCGCCAAGCGGCACTGCTGCGCAAAACGGCCCTCATGTACCTGAAGGCGCCCTACGTGTGGGGCGGTAAAAGCATTTTCGGCCTCGACTGCTCCGGCCTCTGTCAGCAGCTCTACGGGCTGGTCGGCATCCAGCTCCCGCGCGATGCCCGCCAGCAGATTGACCACGGCCGCCCTGTGCATTTCGTGGCCCAGGCCCAGCCCGGTGACCTCGCCTTCTTCGACAATGCCGAAGGCCGCATCGTGCACGTGGGTATGGTGATGGGCGAAGGGCAAATTCTGCACGCCCACGGCGAAGTCCGCCTCGACCCACTCGACCACAACGGCATCTACAACCGCGAGCGACAGCGGTATTCGCACAAGCTGCGTCTGCTCAAGCGCCTACTGCCGGATTGATTTTGAGCCGTTAGCTAATAGCCGTTAGCTGGTAGCTTCTCGTTTTTGAAGAGGATGCTTGGCCCTGGTGGCAGCCAAAAAGCTAACGGCTATCAGCTAACGGCTTGACATCTGAACTTAACCCCAAACCACTTGTTTATGCGCTGGGAAACCGCTAGCTTTCGGCGGGTTATCCCAGCCCCAAGCGTGTATGGACCAAAAAGTATTAGTGCTGAATGGCGACTATACCGCCATCACCCTGTGTAGCGTGCAAAAGGCGTTTGTGCTCCTTTTTCTTGATAAAGCGGAAATGGTGGCCAAGTCGGAACAGGGCGTGTTGCGCACCATTTCCCACGCCTACCCCAAGCCGAGCATCATCCGGTTGCAGCGCTACGTGCGCGTGCCCTACAAAGGCATTGCCCTGAGCCGCCACAATATTTTCAAGCGCGACCATTTTGAGTGCCAGTACTGCGGCTCGACCAAAAACCTGACCCTTGACCACGTCGTGCCGCGCTCCCGTGGTGGCGAGTCGAGCTGGACTAACTTGCTCACGGCCTGCGCTCGCTGCAACCACGCCAAGGGCCACCACACGCCCAACGAGGCCGGCCTCACCATCCGGCAGCCACCGAAAAAACCCACACTGGCCGGTTTCCTGAAACTTTCGGCGGGCACCATCGACCAGAACTGGCACGCGTATTTAAACTAAGTCGGGCTATGAGGGGTTGGAGAGGGTACATTTGTGCCCCGCCTTCAAAAAAAACCTTCATGGCCTTACCCAAATTCGCAGCAACCCGCTCCTTTCACACCGAGTTAAAGACTCGCATCAATCAATACTTTGAGGAGTCGGGCCGACGCATGACGGGTGATACCAGTCTGATTGTCAAAGCTGTACTGCTGGTTGGTGCCCTGGTTGGCCTGTACGTGCACCTGGTGTTCTTCACCCCACCCACGGCCTTGGCGCTGCTCGAATGCGCGCTGGCTGGCTGTGTTATCGCTGCCATTGGCTTCAATGTGATGCACGACGGTGCTCACGGTAGCTTTTCGCGCTATCCTTGGGTGAACAAGCTGGCGGCCTACACGCTGGGCGTGCTCGGCGGCAGCCCCTATATGTGGAACTCCAAGCACAACCTCATCCACCATACCTACACCAACATTGCGGGCCACGACGACGACATCGACATCCGTCCCTGGATGCGCATGACGCCCGACCAGCCCAAGCACGCGCTGCACCGCTACCAGCACTTTTATTTCTGGGTGTTGTATTGCATGCTCTACCTCTCCTGGGTGTTCGCCATGGACTATCAGAAGTATTTCACCCGCCAAATCGGTGCCATCGGCCTGAAGCCCATGAACACCGGCGAACACGTGAGCTTCTG
The DNA here is from genome assembly GCA_043738185.1 of Hymenobacter sp. GTDB lineage: Bacteria > Bacteroidota > Bacteroidia > Cytophagales > Hymenobacteraceae > Hymenobacter. The sequence continues at coordinate 2,876 of JAYSZD010000158.1, forward strand.
GGGCTTCAAAGCCCTGAACCTGGTATTGTATATCGCCCTGCCTGTTTACATGGTCGGTTTCCTGCCGTGGTTGGCTGGCTTCCTCCTCAGTACGTCAGTAGCTGGTTTGGTCCTGAGCATGGTATTCCAGCTGGCCCATACCGTGGAGGATGCGGCCTTTCCCATTCCCCACGAAACGACTGGTAAGATGGAAGACGAATGGGCCATTCATCAGGTGCGAACCACGGCCAACTTTGCGACTGACAATAAGGTGATTAGTTGGTTGGTTGGTGGCCTCAACTTCCAGATTGAGCACCATTTGTTCCCCAAAATCTCGCACGTCCACTACCCCGCCATCAGCAAGATTGTGCAGCAGGTTTGCGACGAGTTCGATGTGAAGTACAATAACTACGCCCGCACCCGCTCGGCCATCGCCTCGCACGTAGGCTTCCTGCGCCAGATGGGCCGCGCGGCGTAGTGTCTGAGTATTGACAAACAAAGAGCCCCGACGCGGTTGCGTCGGGGCTCTTTGTTTATGTAGGAACGCGCCTCAGCGCGTTCAATCGTTAGAACGGTCTGGCCGGATTATTCGGCCGCCGAACGCGCCAAGGCGCATTCCTACATTTATTGCCGGCCCGCAAACGCCAGCAAGTCCGTTGTCAACTGGTCTTTGTCGGTGAAGAACAGGCCGTGCGGCGCGCCCTTGTACACTTTCAGCTCCGAGCCCGGTATCATTTTGGCCGTACGTTCGCCGCTCGCCTCAAATGGCACCGTCGCGTCGGCATCGCCGTGAATCACCAGTGTCGGAACCTTGATGCCTTGCAAATCGGCCCGGAAGTCGGTAGCGCTGAAAGCCGTTACGCAGTCGCGCGTAGCATTTGGCGCCGCCAACGACGTCACCGTGAAATTCCAGTTCAGCACGGCCTGGCTCACCGGGTGGCTAATCATGCCCACGCCGTAGAAGCTCTTGGCAAAGGTTTGCAGGAAGTCGAAACGGTCCTTCTTCAGGCCGTCCTGCATGCCGTCGAATACCGATTGAGGGACGCCTTCGGGGTTATTGTCCGTCTTTAGCATGAAGGGCGTTACGGCACTCACAAACGCCACGCGGGCAATGCGGGCGTCGCCGTAGGTGCCGAGGTAGCGGGCTATTTCACCGCCGCCCATCGAGAAGCCCACCAGCGTCACGTTGTTCAGGTCCAGTTCTTCGAGCAGGGCGTTGAGGTCGGCGGCCAGCGTGTCGTAGTCGTAGCCCGTCCAGGGGCGCGAGGAGCGGCCGAAACCGCGGCGGTCGTAGGCAATAACGCGCAAGCCGCCTTTGGCCAGCGCTATGGCTTGGTGCTCCCACATGGTGTGGTCCAGCGGCCAGCCGTGGATAAGCACCACCGGGTTGCCCTGGCCCCAGTCTTCGTAAAAAATCTGCACCGGATGCCCGGCCGTGTCGTTGCCTGCTTTGATGTAAGCCATACAAGAAGGAGTTTTTTGATGAATTAACTCCTTGTATTTACTCCCTCTTGTGACATCAAGTTGCCAAGCTTAGCATTAAGATTGTGGCCTCTAACAGCGAATACGTATTTCACAACCAAGGCAACTCTAGATATGAGTAAACGACGACTATCTCATCGTGAACAGTTTAGCAAACTGTTGAAAGAAGCCGAGCTAAATTCAACCCTAAGCAAGGAGCTAGAGGCAATAGAGTTGACTATGAAGAAGCCTAAGTACCAAGCAATAACGGGACTTATAAGCATCTTGAAAGGTAGTGCAGAGCGGAAAGTACAACATCTGATTGCCGATGTTTTTGGAACTGCCAAAGATGAAAGGGTCATTCATGTTTTGCTAAGCCTTGCAAAATTGCCTGATAACAGAAATTATAAATGTAATCTTCTGTGGCCGCTGATTAAATATGATTGCACAAAGCATTTGAGCTTTTTTGTCAACCTTATAATGGAACAGGATGGCTACAATGAGGTAATGTGGGTTTGCATTGAGGTAATCCGCACCATGAAAGGCCCATTTGAGCCAGCAGTAGCCAGAAGGAATATCAGAAAGCTGCTTGGAGAGGTCAAATTTCCGCTTGATGAAAGTTGCAAGACAGAAGTAGCGGCCCTTCGATTAGAAGCTGCCGATTCAATTATGGCGAAATACTTCAACCATACGCTGAAGACATTCTGGACAAACTGGAATGCCGGTGAACACTAGCAAAACCACCTGAAACCCCGTACCTTTGCGGCCCCGCCAGGGTGGCGGGCTTTGCTGCACAACGGCAAGGTGTTCAATAAGAACCGCGTAAGGGCCCGGGCATCGGCCGCTACG
>JAYSZD010000159.1:0-5153 GCA_043738185.1 Hymenobacter sp.
CCGGAGCGCTCCGGCTTCTTCAGAAACCAGCGCCACATGAAAAACAGCAGGCCCAGCAGCAGGGCCAGGGTGATATAGAAGGTGGAGCCGAATTGGGGAATCATGGTAATCAGTTATTTCTTCATGGAACACTCAAGCCAAGTCGGTCCCGTTGTGGCTATCTCAGTGAAGCTGTTTAGAAAGTCAGGATGACAGATTCCCTGACTTTCTAAACAGCTTCAATACAAAAAAAATACAAGACGCTACGCATCTGATGCAATTCAGGCTAGTTCAGAAGGGAAACCTAATGGTGCGCGGATGCTCACCCCCGCCACGCCTTAACCGTGTCCACGAATACGCGCACGTTGTCGGGGTTGGTATCGGGGTACACGCCGTGGCCGAGGTTGGCGATGTGGCGGCCCGTGCCGAAGCGCCGAAGCATGGTTTCGGTGGCGGCTTTCACCTGGGCGGGTGTGCCGTAGAGGGCGCAGGGGTCGAGGTTGCCTTGCAGGGTTTTGTCGCCGGCTTGCAGGCGCACCTGGGCCGGGTCTTGGTTCCAGTCGAGTCCTATCGTGCGGCAGGACGTGGCGGCGAAGTCCTCCACGGCCCACCAGGCGCCCTTGGCAAACACCGTGACGGGCACCAGCGGCGAGAGCGCGGCCGTGATTTCGGCGATGTAGCGGCTGGAGAATTCGCGGTACTGGTCGGGGGGCAGAATGCCGGCCCAGGAGTCGAACACCTGCACCACTTGCGCGCCCGCGGCCACCTGCGCCTGGAGGTAGGCAATGGTCGTGGCCGTGATTTTGGCCAGCAGCGTGTGCGCCAGAGCGGGCTCGCGGTAGAGCATGCCGCGGGCTTTCGAGAAGGTTTTGGAGCCGTGGCCTTCCACCATGTAGGCCAGAATGGTCCACGGCGCGCCGGCAAAGCCGATGAGCGGTACGCGGCCATTCAGCGCTTTTTTGGTGATGCGCAGCGCTTCGAGCACGTAGCCCAGGCCCTCTTCCGGGTCGGGAATGCGCAGCTTCTCCACGTCGGCGGCCGACTTGATGACGTTCGGGAACAGTGGGCCGCGGGCTTCCACCATTTCGTAGGGCAGCCCCATGGCGTCGGGCACCACCAGAATGTCGGAGAAGATGATGGCCGCGTCCACGTCCAACGCATCGATGGGCTGAATGGTGACTTCGGCCGCCAGTTCGGGCGTTTCCACCAGCTCTTTGAAGCCGGAGAGACGGCCACGCAGGGCGCGGTATTCGGGGAGGATGCGGCCGGCCTGGCGCATCAGCCACACGGGCGTGCGTTCGGTGGCTTCGCCGCGGGCGGCACGGAGGAAAAGGTCGTTTTTTAGCATAATCAGGGCAAAGGTACGCCGGCCGGCTTGGCGCTTTTCGTGTAGCTGGAAAAGTTGACGCCGGCAAATTCATCGGCCTGCGCCTGCTTGCCTGATGGTCTTTATCAGCCCAGATTGCGAGTGTAGGAGTATGGTGTTTGCTACCATGGCCTGCAACAGGCCGTGGTTTTGCGCCTACCGCGTGAGGCCCGGGAACAGGACCCCGATGGCTGAAGCCAGGAAATTGACCCCGATGGCCAACGTAATAAAGCCAATGATGCGCGCCATGGCTGCCATGCCCGGCTTGCCAAGCAAGCGCGTGAGCCGCAGCGAGAACAGCAGAATAAGGAAAGCCGCTACCGCCACCAGGGCAAACCCGGCTACGGTCATGGCCTTGTCCACGTAGGTGGGGCGGATGAGGCCGATGCAGATGGCCATGGAGCCCGGCCCGGAAAGCATGGGCATGGCCAGGGGCGTGAAGCTGATGTCGTCCTTCTGCTTGCTGGCTTCGAGGGCTTCGGGGCCCACCCGGTCGCGGTTGGCGCCGGGCGTGAGCAACTCGAAGGCCGAGCGCATGAGCAGGATGCCGCCCGCGATGCGCAGGTGTTGAATGCTGATGCCAAAAAAATTGAGAATGTACTGCCCGCCAAAAAAAGCCACACTCAGGATGCACACCATGTAAATGCACGCCCGCAGGGCCGTTTTGGCCCGTTCCGATGGCCGGTCGTCGGCGGTGAGGGTGAGAAAAACCGGCATCGCCCCAAACGGATTAACGATGGAAAAGAGGGTGGTGAAGGTGGCGAGCAGAATTTCCATGGCGCACAAAGGTATGGAAAGGCGCGGGCTGGAGGGAAAACCCGTATTTTGCCACCCCAACGGCGCTGTTCAAGGCTGCGCTGTGTGAATCCCCGCTTTTCTCCGCTTTGCATTTTATGATTCCTGATTCTTCCACAGCGGGCTCTTATTCCGAGCCCGACGAAACCCGCCCCGCGCTCGAAACGCCCCTGGTGGGCATCATTATGGGGTCCAAATCGGATTTGCGCATCATGTCAGCCGCTTCCGATATGCTCCGTCAGTTTAATATCCCTTTCGAAATCACGCTCGTATCGCCGCACCGCACCCCACACCGGATGGTGGAATACGCCGAAAGTGCCCGTAAGCGCGGCCTGCGGGTGCTTATTGCCGGCGGGGGTGGGGCGGCCCACCTGCCCGGTATGGTGGCGGCTTTCACCACGCTGCCCGTTATTGGGGTGCCCATCAACAGCACGCTCTCCATTCAGGGGCTCGATTCGATTCTGAGCATGATACAGATGCCCAATGGCGTGCCCGTCGCCACGGTCGGCGTCGACAGCGCGGCCAATGCCGCCGTGCTGGCCAGCCAAATGCTGGCAATCAACAACGCCCGCCTGGCCGACGCGTTAGAGAAATACCGAACCACTCTTAAGGACCGGGTGATGCGCACCATTGAGGAGTTGCGCAAGGGTGGTTTTCAGGACGATGTTTAACTTTTTGCCGCGCTTTAATGACTGATTTTACAGCTTTGCTGCTCACCATCGGCCACTGGGTAGTGTGGGTGGTGGGGGCGGTGGCATTGGTGGCAACTCTGCTTCCGATACTACGCCAAACCGCATGGTGGATTCGGGCGTGCGACTTTCCGCGCCTCCAGATTGTGGCTGGCCTGGCATTCAGCCTGCTCGCTGAGCTGGCCTTGCCCGGCACTTCGAGTTGGGGGCACTGGGCTTTCGCCGCCAGCTTGGGTTTGGCCCTGCTTTACCAGTCCGCTCGAATCTGGCCCTATACGCCGCTGCACAGCCTGCAGGTAGCCCCATCCACCCGTCCCGATGACGACGACGCCAACCACATCAGCATGATGGTGGCCAATGTGCTGATGTACAACCGCGACGCCTCACGGCTGCTGGGCCACGTCAACCGTCTGCGTCCCGACATGCTGCTAGCCCTGGAAACCGACGACTGGTGGCTGAGCCAGCTCGAACGCATCGAAAAAGACTATCCCTACACCTGCCACGCTCCGCTGCCCAATACGTACGGCATGCTAGTGTTTTCGCGGTTGCCGCTGCGCGAGCCTCAGATTCGCTACATTCTGGACAATGACGTGCCTTCCTTCCACGGCTGCGTGGTGCTGCCCAACGGCGTGTCCGTGAACCTTCACTTTCTGCACCCTAAACCTCCCGCGCCCCAGGAATCCAAGAGCAGCGCCCCGCGCGACGCGGAATTGCTGGTGGTGGGCAAGGTTATTCACCGCCAGAATGCCCGTCCGACCATCGTGGCCGGCGACCTCAACGACGTGGCCTGGTCCCACACATCGGAGTTGTTCCGTCGCATCTCGCGCCTGCTCGACCCGCGCATCGGTCGCGGCCTGCTGCCCACCTTCCATGCCGACCACAAGCTGCTGCGCTGGCCCCTAGACCACGTTTTTCACTCTTCACACTTCCGCTTGCAGCGGCTGGAACGGCTCGCTCACATCGGCTCCGACCATTACCCCATCTACATTCGCCTGAGCTATGAGCCCGACGGCTGGCATGAGCAGGAAAAAGAGCTGGAACAAGCCGATGCCGACGACCACGAAGAAGCCGAGGAAAAAATTGTGGAAGGAATAGCTGAGGTCAACGACCCGGACTAAGGCCGGAAATAGCCTTTAGCTTTTGCCTGACCAAAACAAGCCTTTCAATAAGCAACAACCGGCTAAATGCCAGGGGCTTATTTAAGGGCTTGTTTTTTGAGGCGCGTTGCTGAAGAGGCCGTTGCGCCGGGAGTACGGGCTGCTTTGTTCGGGCGCTAGTGCCGGCTGGAGCCAGCTGCTCGCTTAGCCGTAACCAATTCGACGGGCGTGAAAGTGGTAGACTGCGTGACCCGGCCCACGGCGTTCACATACGTGGGCCGGATGCGCATGGTGAGGCGCCGGCCGGCCCCGGTGAAATCCGTGAGGCCCGCGGCAAAAGCGGCGGGCGTGCTGTCCGCCACCAAGCTGGGCGACACGTTCAGGTCGACTTCAATGGGCAGGGTGACGATGGCGCTGGATTCCAGCAAGGCGTTGGTGCCCGTAACGCCGCTGGTAAGCTCCTTGCCATCCAGCAATAGCGTGTAGTCCAGCTGTTTAACTTGTAAATTAAGGGCGCTGGGGTTGCGGGCGTACACGCGCATGCGCAGCTTCAGGGGCAGGGCATTGGCTTGCAGGGCCGTTTGCAGCTTCGCCTGTTGGTCCGAAGTCAGGTCCGAGGCCTGGCGCACGAACAGAATGTCCTGTCCGCCCAATTGGGCTTCGTCCATAAAATTCAGGCGGTACTGAATCCGGTCGTAGGCCTGATTTTCCTGCGCCTCAACCGAGAGGTTGCTTTTTTTGGAGCTGGGCGACTCCTTTACTTGCTCGCTCACACTGCATTGTGTGGTGCCAATGAGTAGCGCGCCGAGTGCCAAAATGCGCGCGGGGAAGTAGCGTGTTAGAGGTTTCATATAAAAGAGGGGAATAAAAAGCTAAAAATAGATGCTACGCATGAGTTAAGGCGTGCTTACGCGAAGTAGAGCGCGAAGGACGAAACCGCAGCCTCATTCCGGGGATTTCTGGAAAGACAGGCCCTAGTTTAACGGGAAGGTACTACCCAGACGCGCACGGCAAACCAGCACAGGAAGCTAACGATACCCAGCACCATGATGCGCAGCCCGTGCGCCCGCTCAGCCGCCGGATACGCCGGCACCTGCCGCCCATCGGAAAGTGTGCGCTTGCTGGCGTGCAGCTCCCAGCCGATGAAAATACCGATTACGCCACCCAGCAGAGCCAGCAGGTAGCCCCAGATAATGCGTCCCTTGCTACTGCGTTCGGGCTGGGCGT
>JAYSZD010000160.1:0-5150 GCA_043738185.1 Hymenobacter sp.
GGCTTCGTGCGCGCAGCTGGGGGCTGCTTTCGTGGGCAACGTGGCCTGCGGCATCACGGCCCTGGCCCGCGGGCCGGAGTACATTGGCCTGGGCCGCAACGCGGCGTACCCGCTGGTGGGCGTGGGCCGGATTTTGTTCCAGATTGGGGGCGGCGTGACGCTGCTGCACCAACGCGCCGCAACCACGGCCGCGCTCAATAACCTGGGCCTGCCGCCCACCTCATCGGCCGACTACCGGGGCCTGGTGTATGCCATCGTGACGACGCCGGCCGGCAACATCGCGGTGGGGTTTCTGCACAATCTGTACACGTTTCAGGCCAACCGCGTGGTGGTGGCGGCCCAGATTGGCAGCATGCTGAGCCGGATGGGCGCGGCGGCCAACGGGCAGCCCGCCGCGCTGCTGGTGGCGCGCTACATGGGCGGCGATTTTAACGTGGGCTTGATTTCGCCGCGCGGCATCGGCAACGGCTACTCGGCCAATGCGCCATTTTACCCGGCCGGGGCCGCCGGCATGGGCACCACCTACAGCGGCAGCCTCTACGACTATTGGTACTCCGACATCGGGGCGGTGGCCCCGGCCGGCCTGATTGTGCCCGTGGCCGCGGCCAGCTCCGTCACGATGGACGCGGGGCCGGGCGCGGGCGCGGCGGGCCTGGCCCAGCGCATGTCGGACCACACAGCTACCCTGCTGCAAATCATTTAGGGCCATTGCATTCCCCGGGTTTTCACTTTCCATTCCAAGCTGGCACATCATGGCGCAGACGAACATTATGACCTGGAACCTGGGCGTTTACGGCCCCAACGAGCACCTGGCCACGCAGGTCCAGTACGTGCAGTTTGTGGCCTCCGTGATGCAGTACACGGACACCGGGCTGATTGGCTTTTGCGGCATTTACGGCGGGCTGGCCGGGGCTTTTGCCAATGCCCTCATTCAGGAGCTCGACAACCGCGACAAGCAGCCCGACAAGTGGCGCGAACAGGCCAGCCCGCAGCTGGGCCTGGGCCGCAACGAGCAGTACTGCTTCGTGTGGAACAGCGAGTTGTTTCAGCCCGCCAAAACCGACGTCACCGACTATTTCCAGTACGATTTCCCGCTGCCCGGCGACCCCAAAAAATTCTTCGGCTTTCCCCGGCGGCACACCCAGGCGCAGGATATGCCGCCTTTTCTGGGGTATTTTCAGCTTGTGGGCACCGCCAAGCACCTGGCCGTGGCCCTGTTTCACGCGCCCGCCTGGGCCGGCGACAGTGGCCGCACGGTGCGGCTGGCCTGCGAGGCCCTGGCACAGGTTTCGGCCTTCAACCAAGGCGACGGCTTTTTGCTGATGGGCACCTTCAACGTGCCCGTGAACGACGATGTGAGCGTGTCGGGCTCGAACGGGGCGGCGGCTTTTGGCGCGCTGGCCGGCCCCACCGGGCCCTGCGTGCAGCTCACCAACAACAAGCCCAACCGCCTGGCCGACCCCGCCGCCGTGAGCATGAGCATGGAGGAGGCACGGGTACAAACGGCCGACACGCTCTTCTTTCGCCGGAATTCCAACGGCTTCACCTGCGCCAACCTGGGCGTAGCCAACGTCTTCGACTACGTTTTCAACACCTACAATACCACCACGGAGAGCTGGGTAACGGCGCCGCTGGGGCCGCCGCTGGCCAACCTGGAGCGCCTCATCGCGGCGGCCGACGACGTGCGGGCCGAAGCCGACGGCAGCTACGCCAAGCTGGAAGACGCCTTCCGGGTCTACCGCGGGCTCGTCAGCGCCTACCTGCCCCTCGGGTTCACGCTCACTTATTAGCCCGGCCGCGGCTGGCGCGTAGCGGCTGGCCTGACGGCAGGCCCGGCACCTTTTTACCTTTTCCGCTCATGGATTTCTCGACCCTGCAAGCCACCGTGGCTGGGCAATACGATGCTCAGGCCCAAACCTTTCGCTTTGAGCCGACGCCGTACGACTCGCCGGCCATCACCGATTTGCTCACCAGCAGCGTGGGGCAGCAAGCCTGGGAGCTGACCGGTGCGGCGGCCCCGCAGGTTGACGCGGCCAGCCAGACCATCACCGTGGCGGGCGTGGCCGGCAGCTTCTACGAGCAACCGGAGGCGGCGCTGACCACGGTGTTTTTCCTGGCCGGGGGCCGCGCGCAGGTGCTGCTGAAGCTGAGTCTGGCGGCGGACTGGGCCTTTACCACCGCGTTTTCGCAGCTCCAGGGCACGGTGTTCGACGAAGTGGGCCTGCAGAGCGGTACGGTGCCGAAGTACGTTTTCGCCTCGGCCAACTACGCCGACAGCACCCTGGAAAACGGCGCGTTCCTGCCCGGCCTGAACTTCTACGGCAGCATCGCCCCGGCCAGCGCCAGCCCCACTTTCGGCCCTCTGATGCGCGTGCTGGGCGAGTTTGTGCACACCACGGCGGTGGGGCCGCTGGCCATCTACGACGGTATACCGACGATGACGCTCACGCTGGGCTTCCAACAAACGCTTACGAAGTACGTTCCGCTGCTGGCCAACCACGTCGAGATTCAGCTGGTGTGCCGGCTCGATGAGCTGACCAACGAGGTGGGCCTGCTGCTGGGCACGATGTTCGATTTTGGCGACAGCAAGGGCCTCGAAATCTACACCCTGCTCACCCCGATGCCGCTCGGGATTATGACCTTCACGGGCCGTTTCAGCAACATCGCGCTGCCCACGCCCGCGCAGTTTGCCCAGGAGTTCCAGAACCTCATCGGCGGCAACGACTTGTACGAGGCGCTGCCCGCCGAGTACCAGGCCAGCACCAACCTGCAACTGAGAACCATCAGCGTGGGCATTGGCACGAGCACGCTGAAACCGGTGGTGGTGGCCCTGGAAATCGGGATGCCGGCCGGCGGCCCCGGCTGGCAGCTGGGCGACTTCGCCAACGTGTCGCAGGTAGTCGTCACGGCCAACGTGCAGAACCCGTTCGATTCGGCCACGCGCCTCATTGCCCTGGCCGTGGGCGGGCAGCTGGCCCTGCCCACCACTGGCGCGCCCATTGCCCTGAACATGCGGGCCTCGGCCGACTTTGCAGCCGGAAAACCCGCCGAATACGCGGTGCAGGCCGGCCTGGCCCCCGGCAGCGCGCTCACCATTCCGGTGGGCGAAATCGTGAACAAGTACCTGCCCGCCGCCAGCAACCTGCCCGACATCACCCTCAACCAGCTGGGCGTCGATTTCAAGTTTCGCAAGCCCGGCAACACCTACGCCCTCTACGCCGGCCTCGACCCCGGCAAGCCGCTGCGGTTCGAGTTTGGCGGCACCACCGCGTTTGAGGTGCTCTACGCCAACTTCCACATGGCCAACGACGGGACGAATACCACCGGCGGCATGGTGGGCGGCATGAAGCTGTTTTCCATCGAAACCGACTTCGAGTACCAGACGCCCGGCGACTTCAAAGTCACGGCCCTAATTCCGTCGTTCGACGTCGACATCAAGGAAATTGCCGACGGCCTGCTGCCCACCGCCTGGGCGCTGCCCGACTGGCTGCCGGTTATTCCGTTCCCCGAAACCAGCCTTTACGTGCAGCGCAAGGGCAGCGGCAACGCGGCCACCTACACGTTTGCCGTGCTGGCCCAGCCTGCTTTCGGGTCCGTGGTGCTGCAAGTCATCAAGCAGAGCACCGGCTGGGCCTTCGCCGCCGGCCTCCAGCTGAAAGCGCCCAAAATCGCCGCTTTCAGCTCGCTGAGCATGTTGCAGGGCATGGACGTCATGTTCAAGGTCAACGAGCTGGTGTTTGTGTTCACGTCGGCCAACCTGGCGAACGGCTTCCAGTTTCCGCTCACCACCGATTTCCGGGGCGGTGAAGGCCCGAACATTCAGGTGCCCGACTGGGCCGGGCCGGTGAAGGCGGGCTTCTACTTCTACGGCAGCATGACGCTGAACATTCAGGAGCAGCCCAACCTGAAGCTGGTGCCGCTCATGCTCGGCCTCAACGTCGACCTCACGTTCAACCTGTTCGTTTTCATCGGCATGCAGCCCACCCAGAACGCCTTCGTGCAGGCGGGCATCGCGGGCAAAATCAACGACACCACGCTGCTCCGGGGCAACATCGGGGCGCGCATGGAGGCCGGCGAACCCATGTTCTACCTCGAAGGCATCGTGACCACCGTTATTGAGGACGGTTCGGGCCGGAAAACGGAGCTGTCGTCGTGCAGCGCGGCCAACATGAGCGACTGCCTCACGGCCGGCGTGGCCTTCGAGCTCACGCCCAATGCCGCCTTCCTGAGCGTGTCGATGATTGGCACAGTGACGTTCGGGCCGATTTCGCTCTCGAACCTCGTGGTGGTAGTAGGCATTGATTTTGAGGGGATTCCAAGCCTGGGCTTCGCCGCGCAGATTGATTTGCAGGCTTACGGCACCAGCTACGATTCGTCGCTGGCCTTCTTCTTCGACTCCGGCGACCCGGCCAAGAGCCTCTTTGCCGGGGCCATCAGCGACGTCACCCTCAAGCAGATTGCCGATACCGTGGTGGGCGTGGTCACGGGCGGCGACACGCCTCCGGTCTGGCTCGACGACCTGCTGGCCCAGGTGGGCGTGAGCGGCACCGACACCTTCTACCTGCCCGCCGGCACCGCCACCGCCCTGAACAACCAGAAATTCGACGAAATCAACGCCGCTTTCGACCTCGCCGGGCCGGGCGCGCCCTACTCGTTCGGCCTGAATTCGAGCCTGCTGATAGTGGGCGAAACCGCGCTGGAGAAGCCCGGCGTGTGGTTCATTACCGACTACCCGGCCAGCAACGTCATGCTGCACTACGAGCTGCACGCCGAGCACGACGGCCGCATTCGGGTGGCGCTGGAGCCGCAGTTCTACTACTGCCTGCCGCCGGGCGGCGGCAGCGTCACGTTGGGGCCGCCCAGCGCCGGGCTCACCTTCAACCCCGGCGTGTTTCTGGCCGGGCAGCTCGACGTGTTCATGCTGCACCTGGTGGTGAAGCTCGAAATCATCCCCAGCAAGGGCTTCGCCGTCGACGTGCATCTGACCGAGCCCATCGTCATCGTCAAGGACTTCCTCTCCCTGACCGGCAACGCGGACCCCAGCAAAGGCCCGCAGTTCAGCATGGCCACCTACCCCACGCAGGTGCCCACGCCCGAAGCGTTGGCCGCGCAGGTGGCCTTGGCCGCGCCCAAAAAACGGATTCGCGGCA
>JAYSZD010000161.1:0-14351 GCA_043738185.1 Hymenobacter sp.
CTGAACTCCATGCCCGTGGAGCTGGACGAAATCCAGCGCCGCATCATGCAGCTGGAGATTGAGCGCGAAGCCATCCGCCGCGAAGACAACAAGGACCGCGAAACCCTACTGACCAAGGACCTCAGCGAGTTGAGCGCCAGGCGCGACACGCTCAAGGCCCAGTGGGAAAATGAAAAAGCGGTGCTCACCGGCATTCAAACCCAGAAGGAAGCCATCGAGCAATTCAAGCTGGAAGCCGAGCAGGCCGAGCGCCAGGGCGACTATGCCCGGGTGGCCGAGCTGCGCTACGGCAAGATTCAGGAAGCCGAAGTAAAGCTTAAGGAGCTGCAGCAGCAAGCCAACGAGAACAAAGACGGCGGAGCCATGCTGCAGGAAGTCGTCACGAGCGAGTCCATCGCCGAAGTGGTGGCCAAGTGGACCGGCATCCCGCTAAGCAAAATGCTGCAGTCGGACCGCGAGAAGCTGCTCAACCTCGAAGCCGAGCTGGGCAAGCGCGTGGCCGGGCAGTCCGAAGCCATTGGCGCCATCTCTGACGCCGTGCGCCGCTCCCGCGCCGGTCTGCAAGACCCCAAGCGGCCCATCGGCTCGTTCATCTTCCTGGGCACCACCGGCGTGGGCAAGACCGAGCTGGCCAAGGCCCTGGCCGAGTACCTGTTCAATGATGAGAATAGCCTGGTGCGCATCGATATGAGCGAGTACCAGGAGCGCCACGCCGTGTCGCGCCTCATCGGGGCGCCTCCCGGCTACGTGGGCTACGACGAAGGTGGGCAGCTGACGGAGGCCGTGCGTCGCAAGCCCTACTCGGTGGTGCTACTCGATGAAATTGAGAAAGCACACCCGGATGTGTTCAACATTCTGCTGCAGGTGCTCGATGATGGCCGCCTCACCGACAACAAGGGTCGGGTGGCGAACTTCAAGAACACCATCATCATCATGACCTCGAACACCGGGGCCGACCTGATTCAGCAGAACTTCAAGGACCTCAACGAGTACAACCACGACGAAGTGGTGGACCGCACCCGCGACGAAGTGATTGAGCGCCTGCGCCAGCACATGCGCCCCGAGTTCCTGAATCGCATCGACGAAATCGTGATGTTCCAGCCGCTCAAGCGCAAGGAAATCCGCAAAATCGTCGACATCCAGTTCAAGCAGATTCAGCAGCGCCTGGAAGAGGCCGGCATCAGTCTTGAAGCCACCGACGAGGTGCTCGACCACCTGGGCGAGGCCGGGTTCGACCCGCAATTCGGTGCCCGTCCGCTCAAGCGCGTGTTGCAGCGCGTGATTCTCAACGAGCTGTCAAAAGACATCCTCGCTGGCCGCGTCAGCAAGGACTCGGTGGTAGAAGCCGTGCTGGAAGACGGCGCGGTGAAGTTCGAGAACGTGGGGCTGGTAGTAGCCTAAATGCACGTTGGGCATGAACTGCGCGGCCTGGAGCCCGTGGCCGCCATGCAGCGCGCAGCAACCCGCTAACTTTCAAGCTTCCCTGCCTGCCATGAGACACCCGGAACAACACCGCACCCACCGCATCGGCTGGCTACGCGCCGCCGTGCTGGGAGCCAACGACGGTATCATTTCCACGGCCAGCCTGGTGGTGGGCGTGGCCGCCGCCCATGCCTCCCGCGACAGTGTGCTGGTGGCCGGCATTGCTGGGCTGGTGGCCGGGGCCATGTCGATGGCCACCGGCGAGTATGTATCCGTCAGCTCCCAGGCCGATACCGAGCAGGCCGACCTGGCCCGCGAGCAGGACGAGTTGCTCACCCAGCCCGAAGCCGAACACGCCGAGTTGGCCGCTATTTACGTGGAGCGGGGCCTGGAGCTTAAGCTGGCCGACGAAGTGGCCCGGCAGCTGACAGCCCACGACGCGCTGGGCTCCCACGCCCGCGACGAGTTGGGCATTTCCGAAATCCTCTCAGCTAATCCGGTGCAGGCGGCGGTAGCCTCGGCGGGCACCTTCACCGTGGGCGCGGCCCTGCCGCTGCTCGTCATCCTTGCGTCGCCCGAGCGCTGGCTGGTCTGGTCGGTATCATTCACATCGCTGCTGTTTCTGGCGGCGCTGGGCGGGCTGGCAGCCTATGTGGGCGGCTCTGGGGTGCTGAAGGCGGCCGGCCGGGTCACGTTCTGGGGCGTGCTGGCCATGGCCCTCACAGCCGTGGTGGGCACCTTTTTTAACGTTTCGCCTTAAATCGCCAGCGACTTTCCAAGGCGCGCTTCAGTGGCTAGTAGCGCGAACTTTGTCGTTCGCGTCCCGGCGCCGCCAAGTCTTTTTGGGACACGAACGACAAAGTTCGGGCTACAGCGCACAGCCTGTGCACTGATTTAAACCACGCTCAGCGCGAATCCTTAACCGAACTTCTGGCCACAGCCGGGAGTCGGTTTTTTTGTTTTTGGCCGGATTAATCACTGGACCCTAGAGGTGGGCCACACTTGATGAAAGTCAACCGTTCGGGCAATTCTCGTCATGCCGAAGGTGGCGGCCGGAGTGGACTTTTGTCTGAGCCCCGACGGGGCCGCCAGAGGTGCCAAACAAAAGCCTCCGGGGGCCAGCCCCAATCGATGGACAGGCTCACTCCTCCCAGTTCCCTGCGCCATGAAACCCAACTTGCTCGTTCTTACCGACTCCTCCCCCGCTGCCGAGCAGGCCCGCGCCTACGCCGCCGTGCTGGCCGCCCCGCTGGGGGCCGAAGTGCACCTGCTGCACGTGTACCCCACGCCGCCTACCACCCCAAGCATCGGCCGGGCCTTACGCGCCACCACCGCCCCGTACGTGCGCCAGGAGCGCCACGCCCTGGAAGCAGTGGCCGCCGCCATGCCCGGGACCACCACCGCCACCACCGTGGCGCAGGGCTGGGACGAGGCCGTGCAGGAAGCGCTGACCCGGCATCAGCCGCTGCTGGTCGTGGCCGGCCTCACGGCCACTGATGGCCTGCTGGACGAATGGCTCAGCAACCGCGCCCTGCCGCTGGCCCACGAAACGGGCTACCCGCTGCTGCTGGTGCCGCAGCACCTGCCGGCCGCCGAGCTGCACCCACCCCGCTGCCTGGTGTTGGCCGTGCGCGACCAAGCTTTTACCCTCACCCCCGAATCCCTGGCCCTTACCCCGCTCCTGGTGGCGCTGGATGCCGCCGTGCTGCCCACCACTGTTGCCCTGCCCGAGGAGGAAACCGCCGGCCGGCACGGCCTCACCTCCGCGCAGGAATGCGGCCTGACCCCGGCCCTGGCCGGCAGCCGCCTGCACCGGGTGGTGGCGGAAGAGCCCGCCGCCGGCCTGCGGCAAGCCGTGCAGAAGCTTTCGGCCGATGTGCTGGTGCTGCTCGACCCCGGCCACGGTTGGGTCAGTAAGCTATTCGGTGAAAGTGTCATCGACGAGGTACTGCGGCATACCCAGGTGCCGGTGCTGCTGCTGGCCACGCAGGAAACCGGGCTGGAGTAAAGAGCGCTCAGCACGAGAGGCTGAACTATTCCTCCTCAACCAATCCATATTCCAAAACTCCTTTTCTCATGGCTCTTTCCCTGATTGTCTTCGCCGGGTTTTACCCGCCCGCCCGCCGCGCCATTGAGTACGCCGACATCCTGGCGCAGGCCGTGGACGGCCGCTTGGTGCTGCTGCACGTCAACCGCGCTTCGTTATTCGACCCCAACGATTTGGTGGCCCAGGGCTACCACCAGGAGGAGCTGGCGCGTCAAACCGACACGGCCGCCATTCTCTACCAGCAGGCCGAATGCTTGCAAACTACGGCTACCGTGGAAGTGGCTACCGACCTGCTGCCTGCCGTAGCTCAGAATTTGGCCCACCGCTACCAGCCGGCCCTGTTCGTGCTCAGCCAGGCCGATGAGGACCGCCCGGCCGCCGCCGACCTGCTCACCTCGTGCCTGGAGATTCTACGGGCCGGCAGCTACCCGCTGCTGGTGGTGTCGCCCACGGCCCCGGCCGAGCACCCGCCCCGCCGGGTCCTCATTGCCGCCGACCGTGAGTCGTTTGCGCTGGGCCCAGAAGCCCAGGCCCTGCGCCCGCTGCTGGCGTTGCCCGGCGTCGAACTCATCGTGGCGCACGTATCGAGCGGGGTGGAGGATGATGAGGGCTGCGCCCTGGCCTTGCGCGCGGTGCAGGCCAGCGGACTGGTGGACGGGCTGCCCGTGCCGGAGCTGCGTGGCTATCAGCACGAGCACTACGAGCAAGGCTTGCTGGCCGCCGCCCTCGACACGCGGGCTGATTTGGTGGTGGTGCTGGCCCGCCAGCGCAGCTACCTCGGCGACCTGTTTCACCACAGCGTGACGGCCAAGCTGCTGGAAACCTGCCCCGTGCCCGTGCTGGTGCTGCCCACCGCCGCGCCGGTGCCCGTCACCGAAACGCCCGGCTTCGCCACGGCCGCCGGCTACGCCAACACGGTCCTCACCGGCCTCACGCCGGCTTCCTGAATTGCCGGAACCCCGCTCGGTCGCACTACCCGGTAATCCACTAGCTATTACGCCATGAAACGCCGTTATCTCCTGCCCCTGGCCGCCACGGCCGCCGTTGGCACCGCCGCTTTGGGCTACTACGCCTGGGACCAGTCGCTGCTGCATAATGCCCGTCGGCGGGGTGAGGACGACGTGGACCCGCTACCCGCCAGCCAGCTCCCTGCGGAGGCGCGTCAGATTCTGCACCTGGCGGCGCTGGCCCCCAGCGGCCACAACACCCAGCCCTGGACGGTACGCCTGCTCGGCCCTTATCACTGGGTCATCGGCAACGACCCGCGCGGCTGGCTGCCGGTGGTAGACCCCACCCAACGCGAAACGATGCTCTCGCTGGGCACTTTCGCGCAGAACCTGGAGTACGCCGCCGCCCACTTCGGCTACCAGTGCCGCTGGAACCTGCTGGCCACCACCCTGCAAGCGGCCGACGTGCTGGAAGTGGAGCTAACGCGCCAGCCCGGCCCGGCCTACCCCGACCTGGCGCCCCTGCTGGGGCGGCGCACCCTGCAAACGGGCTTTTCCGGCGAGCCTATCCGGGCCGCCGACCTTGAATTTATGACCGACGCGGATACGACGCACTGCCACTACTTCGCGCCGGCCTCGGCCAACGGCCGCTACCTCAGGGCTACCACGCTGGCGGCCAACCAGACGCAGGTGGCCCACGACCCGGCCCAACGGGAGCTGGCCCACTGGGTGCGCTGGCGCCGCGCCGACGTGCAGCGCCACCGCGACGGCCTCACGGCCGCTGGCATGGGCATTAACGGGGTAGCCGGCTGGGCCGTGCGCCACTTCTACGACAGTGCCAGCGTGCTGAAGCCCGATTTCCGGCAGCGCGGCCTGGCCAAGACCACCGACCAGGTAGCAACCCATGGCGGCTGGCTGGTCGTGACTAGTCCCGATGAGTCGGTGGCAGCCCTGCTGGACGCGGGCCGGCGCATGGAGCGCTGCTGGCTGAAGGCCCGCGGCCGGGGCGTGGCCGTGCACCCCATGTCGCAGCTGCTGGAAGAAACGCCCGGCACGATGGGGGCCGCCCGCCACCTGGGCCTCGGGGAGCCCGTGCAGTTTGTGCTGCGGCTGGGCTACGTGACGGATTACCCCGCCCCGGTGAGCCTCCGCCGCCCCGTGGAGTGGTTTGTCCGGGCGTAGCTACGGTATGACTTTGCCATCCCTATTCTCCCTACTGCCATGCTCGCCGCCAACCGCCTGCTGCTGACCGGGGCCACGGGCAACGTGGGCGGTGCCGCGCGGCGCGAACTGCTGCGCCTGCAGCCCGCCGATACCGAGCTAGCAGTAGCTGTCCGCGACGCAGAGCGCCCGCAGCAGCGTTGGCCGCAGGTGGGCATTGGCCCGGAACGGGTGCCGTTTGATTTCACAAAACCCGAAACCATCGCCCCGGCCCTGCGCGGGGTGACGGGCCTGCTGCTGGTGCGTCCGCCGGCCATCAGCGACGTGCGCCGCTACCTGCGGCCCGTCGTGGAAGCGGCCGCGGCGGCGGGCGTGCGGCACGTGGTGTTTCTGTCACTACAGGGGGCGCAGTACAACCCGTTTGTGCCGCACCACCGGGTGGAAGGCTACCTGAAAACGTCGGGGATGCGCTACTCGCTGCTGCGGCCTAGCTTTTTTATGCAAAACCTGAGCACCACCCACCGCGACGATATCCGGTGGCGCAACCAGCTGCTGCTGCCCGCCGGCCACGCCCGCACCAGCTTCGTGGATGCCACCGACGTGGGCACCGTCGCGGCCCGGCTGCTGCTGGCTCCGCCCGCTCAATCTGCCGGCTACGAACTGACCGGCCGGGTTGCGTATACCTACAATGAGGTGGCGGCCCACCTGAGCGCGGTGCTGGGGCGGCCCATCCGCTACCACGCGGCCAGTATCCGGGCGTTTCGGGCCTACGAACGGGCTAAAGGCACCGCGCCGGACCTTATCAACGTGATGACCGGCATCTACCTGGCGGCCCGCTGGGGACTGGCCGCGCACGTTTCGCCGGTGCTGGCCGGGCTGCTGGAGCGCGAGCCCGGCACCCTGCCGGAATTTCTGGCGCGGGAGCGGGCCTGCTGGCTTCCTTAGCCGGACCTGTAAGCTCCTGACCATGCCCAACACGCCCCGGCAACCGTGCTGAGTCACTTACTCTTCCTTTTCTTTTCCGTGCTTCCCATGCATACGCTAACCACGCTTTCCGAAACCCTGGCCCAACTCAAAAAGGAGGGCTACACCGAAGATTTCAACCTGAACGGGCCGTATCTGGCCGGCGAGCGCTCGGCCATTCAGCTGGCGCCTGATGAGTTTGTAGTGGACCAGCACTTCCGCTTCGAGGGGCCCACCGACCCGGCCGATGAAGCCGTGCTCTACGCTATTTCTTCCGCCAAATTCAACCTGAAGGGCACGCTGGTAAACGGCTACGGCATATCCAGCGACGAGGCAGCCGACCACATCATCCGCGCCATCCGGCAGCAAACCACGTAGCCGCCCGATGTCTCCCTCCCCCACCGCTCCCCCAGTGGGCCTCACCGATGAAGCCGTAGCCGCTGCCCGCGCCGCGCACGGCCGCAACGTGCTCACCACCAATAAACACACGGGACTGCTGGCCACGTTGCGGGAAGTGGTGACCGAGCCCATGTTTCTGCTGCTGCTGGCCGCCTGCGCGGTGTACATCGCGCTGGGCGAAGGGGCGGAAGCCATTACCCTGGGCGTGGCGCTGCTGGCGGTGGCGGGTATTTCGGTGTATCAGCAAATCCGCAGCGACCGGGCGCTGGGCGCCCTGCGCGAGCTGACCCAGCCCCGTGCCCAGGTGCGCCGCAACGGCGTGGTCGGCCCCCTGCCGGTCGAGGACCTGGTGGTGGGCGATGCCGTGCTGGTGGAAGAAGGCGGACGCCTGCCCGCCGATGGCACCGTGACGGAACTCAACGACTTTTCGGTGGATGAAGCCATCCTGACCGGCGAGGCCGTGTCGGTGGCCAAAGTCGTGGGCGACCCGGTGTTTGCGGGTACTAATACCGCCGCTGGCAGCGCCTGGCTGACGGTCACGGCCGTGGGTGCGGGCACCAAGCTCGGCCGCATTGGCCAGAGCATGGAAGCCATTGCCACCGAAAAAACGCCCTTGCAGCGCCAGGTGAGCCGGTTTGTGCTGCGCATGGCCTGGGTGGGGGCCGGTGCGTTCGTGCTGGTGTGGGGTGTCAACTACGCCCATTCCGGCAACTGGGTAACGGCCCTGCTCTTCGGTCTGACGCTGGCCATGTCGATTCTGCCCGAAGAAATTCCGGTGGCCTTCAGCAGCTTTATGGCCCTGGGCGCGGCCCGCCTGAGTAGGCTGGGCGTGCTCACCAAGCAGCCCCAAACCGTGGAAAGCCTGGGCTCGGCCACCGTCATCTGCGCCGACAAAACCGGCACCCTCACCCAGGAGGGCATGCGCGTGGCCCAGCTCTACGACGGGGCTGCGGCCAGCCTCGTGGCGCTGCCCGGCCCGCTCGCGCCCACCGCTGCGCCGGTGCTGGCCTACGCCCGCTGGGCCAGCGAAACCGAGCCCTTCGACGCCATGGAAAAGGCCATTGTAGCCGCCTTCGCCACCGCCGACCCCGCCGCTGCCGCCGCGCCCTCTCCGATGGTGCACGAGTACCCGCTGGCCGGCACGCCGCCCATGATGACGCACGTGCGCCAGGTGGGCGGCGAAACCCTGGTGGCCGGCAAGGGCGCGGTGGAGCACATCCTGGCCGTGTGCCGCCCGCTCCCGGCCGTAGCCGAGGAAATCCGGCGGGTGGCGCAGGAGCTATCCACGCAGGGCCTGCGGGTGCTGGGGGTGGCGCGGGGCACCCAGCCCGGCCCCGACTTTCCAACCGAGCAGGACGATTTCACCTGGGAATTTCTAGGTTTAATCGCCCTCGAAAACCCACCCAAAGCCAACGCGGCGGCCGTTATTCAGTCCTTCCTGGCTGCCGGCATTCAGGTGAAGATGATAACTGGCGACTTTCCCGAAACGGCCCAGGCCATTGCCCGCCAGGTAGGCCTGCCGGGCGCCGACACGCTGCTCACTGGTGAGCAGGTCATGAACTTATCGGCCGCCGCCTTGCAGCAACAGGTGCCCGGCACGGCGGTATTCGCCCGCATGTTTCCGGAGGCCAAGCTAAAAGTAGTGGAGGCCCTGAAAGCCACCGGCGAAGTAGTGGCCATGACCGGCGACGGCGTCAACGACGGCCCCGCCCTCAAAGCCGCCCACATCGGGGTGGCCATGGGCCGGCGCGGCACCGAAGTAGCCCGGCAGGCCGCCTCCCTGGTGCTCGTCGACGACGACCTGGCGGGCATGGTCACGGCCATTGCCCAAGGCCGGCGCATCTACCAGAACTTCAAAAAAGCGGTGTTCTACGTCGTTTCCATCCACATTCCGATTGTGCTCACGGTGGCCGTGCCGCTGCTGGCCGGCTGGAAGTGGGAAAACCTGTTCTCGCCCGTCCACATCATTTTTCTAGAGCTGGTGATGGGGCCGACCTGCTCCATTGCCTTCGAAAACGAGCCCGCCGAGGCTGACCAGATGCGCCAGCCGCCTCGTCCGCTCACTGCTACCTTCCTGGCCGGGGCCGAGCTGGGCCGCAGCATCGTGCAGGGCCTGGGTATCGCGGCGGCGGTGCTGGGCGTGTACTACTTTTTTATGCAGCAAGGCGCGGCCCTGCCGGTGGTGCGCACGCTCACCTTTGCCACGCTGGTGCTCAGCAACCTGTTTCTCACGCTGGTCAACCGCTCGTTCACGCAGTCCGTGTTCCAGACCCTGCGCGTGCCCAACCGCATCCTGTGGCTGATGCTGGGCCTCACGCTGGCTTTGCTGCTGACCACGCTGCTGGTGCCGGCGGCGCAGCGGCTGTTCGGCTTCGCGCCCGTACCACTGGCTTCGCTGGGCTGGTGCGCGCTGGCCGCGCTGGCGGGCGTGGGCTGGGTGGAGGGGTGGAAGGCGGTGCGGCGGGCGTGAGGAATAATTGAGCTGTACGCGTCTAATTTATCATGGCTGCAATGTTGACAAAGCAGGTTTCGGAAGTTGAAGCTGTTTACAAAGTCGACAAATGGCTCTTTCAAGTCATACAGAGCGCAGTATAGCATCTCGCTCGCATCGTTGAACGACTCAGGCAATGCGAGCAAGATACTTCGCTACGCGCTGAATGACCGTTCTAGGATTTTCTAAACAGCTTCGTAATAAGAACAATGTTTGCAGACAATAAAACCACCGCGTAAATGCTTAACAGACAAGCTCTGCTTGTTCTGTTAAGCATTGTGAAAACGTAACACCACCAACTTACAAGACAATAGTACAAGCACGGTTGGCAAGTAACCCACAAACATCAGGGCGCTTAAGCAGCGCTGATGTTTGTGGGCAACAGAACTAGAGGACGACAAGCTCGGCTAACTTGGCTGCTACATCTGTCATCGGCTCCTCTGTAGTGTTCAGACCACTTCGCGAGCCGAGCAAGGGACTGACTTCGCGGAGGTCTTCATAGGTGGTATTGTGCACGATGGGAACGAGTAAATCACGTGCTAGAAGTGCCGAAAGTTCTTTGTCGGCAATGCCCTCGTTTTTGAGGCGGCGCAGCAGCGCGGGAGTCACCAGCACGATTCCGACTCGCGACTTTGCCAGTCCTTTGTCGATTTCGCGGAGCAATGATGAACCGAGAAGGACATCCTTCTCGCTGAACCAAACCGAGACACCGCGCGACACAAGCATGTCATGCAGGTCCTTGGCAGCCCCTTTACGGTCGTCCCACGCGTGGCAAAGAAAAATGTCCCGGAGGTCAGGTACAGAAGAGCGAATCTCGACATTTTCGCGTACCGGGGTGAGCGTCCGCACCTCGGCAGGTGTGTACAGAATGACTGAACCTACTCGCGACCAGCGTGGCTTTTGGTTTCTGCCTGACCCACCCCCGCTGCTCCGGCTGCCCGAACTGCTATCCGACGAATATGAGGGTGTGGAGTAGGACGGGTATGAGTATGAACCGTAGCTGCGAGAACGGCTACTACATGCGGGGCAGTCCGCTGCTGCACTCGCTGTACGATGTCCTTTTACTGGCGCTGTACATCTTGACATGTTCTTTACTTTGTTACTTGAGTGAGTAGATTTAATGCATTTCAACCAAACTTACGCGGTGACGGCGGCCGGTAGTGAGAAAAGGTAGTAGCTAGGCTACAATGATATCTTTAGAGAGAAATTCCTCGGGTAGGCATGAGAAAGAGAGTGGGGCGCACCCCAAATTGCTTCCTGTCACGGTAGTCTCTTCTATTTCCAGCTCGTTTCCTAAACAGCATCAATTATTACTCCTTTGCTACTGTCGGCAAAAACTTCTGCAACTCTTCAACTAATTCGTACACCGTGGTGCAGGATTCCGATTTGGCGGGGGTAGTACCGTCTTCCAAAAACACCTGATGGTTGCGTTTGGCCCGCTTAATAGCTAGCGCCCGGCGGGAACGGCCCTGCTCGTCCAGCCCTTCGAGAATGGTAAACAATTGGCTTGTAATGGACTTGCTGCCTTCGCCGTCGTAATGAACGCCAAGGTTTTCCAGGTAGCTGTTGAGCTTGTAGGTGTAGAGTGAGCGGTCCATGCCGCCGCCCTGGTGGTCTTCGAAGTGCAGCAACAACCAATACTCGAAAGCCTGGTTCGACCAGCCTACCTTGAAGCCAGCAGCCTTCGCTTCGTGAATGGCATTGTCGAAATTCTCCAGTGGAAAGCAGTCTTTGTCGAAAACGCACCAAACCTGCTCGTAATTGCCTTTATGCTGCTCCTTCAGCGCCGCCCTTACCAGCGACCGGGTGTTGGTGCCGGCCCCGGAAAAAGCAAACGTGTGGGTCGCCATTCTGAACTGCTCGAAGTAGTGCTTTTCGGTGTTTTTACCCTCCCGAACAATCAGAATCACTGGCCGTTGCGTACGGGTGGCCGGAGCGCGGTCCAGGGAGGGTTCTTCGCTGCGCTGGGCGGCCTTTTTGGCCTTTTGTTCTTGTTGCCGTTCTTCCCGCTCCCGCGTTTGCTCCGCCTGCTTATTCTTCATTTTCATGCGCGGGCACGGGCAACGGGGTTGGCAATAGGTTGAAATCGCCGAGGTACGGGATGGCCCCATACTTGCCCCGGATGTAGTTCGCTTCGAGGTTGTCCTCTTTGCGCACGCCTTTGAAATCAGCCAGCGAAAACAGCGTGGCGGCACCGTACCGGTCCTTTTCGGTGAACCAGATTTGGTCGCGCCGGAAATTGCCCTTGGTCAGCAGGTTGGTGTCGTGGGTGTTGAACAGCAGCTGGGCGTTATTAGGATTGTGCTCTTTGGAGTTGAACAGCGCGACCAGCTTGCACACCAGGTTGGGATGCAGGCGCGAGTCCAGCTCATCCATCACCAGCACGTGCCCCGACTCCAGCACATCCAGCACCGGCCCGGTCAGCGAAAAGAATTTCTGCGTACCCGACGACTCGTCTTTCTGCATCGACAACTGCACCGTTTCGCTCACCTGCTGTTCCGCATCGTACTTGGCGTGGCTGGTAAGCACGTCGGACAGGATTTTGGCCTTCTTATCGCGGGCCATTGCCTTGCGCAGCTCCTCCTTCACCTCAGCCGGAAACTCCTCAGGCAGCTGGTCCAAGTCGAGTTGCTTGATGGTGATGTCCTCAATCCCGAGGTCCGCTTCCTGCAACAGGCGCAACATAGCCTCTTTGCGGGCGGGCTCCTGCGCCTGCCCCATGCTGAACCCTCGATAGCCCTTGTCGGTCAGGCCCGAGATGATTTTTAGCTTATTGAACCAAGTCAGCACCGCGTGGGCCACCGGGTGCTTGTAGAGCTGCGTGATGAGCGACAGCGCCAAGGCGTTTTCTCGCACGTTGCCTTCTTTAATATACTGCGCCAGCGAGCCTTTTACCTCTTTAGAATTGAGCGGCTTGAACACCTGCTCCTCGCGGCTGAACACTTCAATTTCTTTGGTTTTGGGGCGGTAATACAGCCACTCGGCCAGCACCCGCGTGCCCGTTACCTCGAAACCATAGCGGTAGCGCACCGATTGGTGAATAAAAATCACCTCAAATTCGCTCGGCTCCTGCTCGGAGACGGTGCTTAGGCGAAAAGGCTCAACCGCAATGGTATCGCCCGGCTGCGTGTTGGCCGACTCCCGCACGAACTCGCGCATGAACTGCAAGCCATCAATCAGCTTGCTTTTGCCACTGGCATTCGCGCCGTAGATGACCGCACTTTTCAGGAGTCGCAGGCCAAACTGGGTGAATGGCACTACGTTTTCCTGCTCTCTGGTCGTATCCGGAGAAGCCACCAAACTCCATTCTGCCCGCTCACGGAACGTTCTGAAATTAGCCAGACTGAATCTTACAAGCATTTTTTAGCTCTTATTTGCTGATTTTTATACAAATTACGCTTGTATTATCCGTATAACAACCGAATATGGAATAAATTCTTGTTGCCATTATCGTGCAAGCGTCTAATACAGGTAGCCCTTAAAACGGCCCGGCTGAGTCCTATTCCAGCGTTTGCACGGTGAGGCGGACATAGGGCCGGCATTGCCCTTCCACCACCCAGCTGACTTCCGCTACCAGCGGCACCAGCAGCCCGTGCCGCTGCTGGTACTGCGCAAAGCAACCCACCCAGGGCAGCTGCGTCGTGTCGCCGGAGTAGCGCAGGGCTTCGCATTCAGCTATTTCGCCGTGGTCGTTGAAGCGCCCCAGCAGCGTCACCGACTGGCCCCCGTGCGTACAGGTAGGGCGGGCGGCATAGTCGCCGAGGGCAGCTCAGGCACTGCCCGGGCCCGGGCGGCCAGGATGCCTAAAACGGGTACGGCCAACACCGTAGTCGCCGGTAGCCAACGGGAGTTTCTGTTGATGGCAAAGGCTACTTTCGACTACCTTCCCTGCATCAGCCGATAGCCTAACAACAGGAGCGCAAACACGTAAATCGAAGTGAAAATCAGTTGATTGTGGCGGGCCAGCCAGTTGGGCAGGAAGATGTCGAAGTTGTCCTTGGGGGAACTGGAGTAGCGGCGGGCCAGCAGCGTTAGCGGGCAGTGCCGCTGGAAAAGCATCAGCACCACGCCCTCGCCCACTACCAGCGCACTGGCCGCCCAGGTGTGCCAGGTTATCCGGTCAGCAATGCCACAGTACAGCACGTAGCCGATGACGGCCACGAAGAATCCCCACACCACCGTGTGAACGGCCTTAATGCCCAGCAGCTTCGTTTCGGCCCTCATGCGCTCCTTGAGTGCCTGGGGGCCGACACGAGGCGTTTGCTCATCACCGGGCGCACAGGCAGTGGTGGGGCAACTTCTTTCTTATACAGCTTCCGGACTTTAGGCAGTAGGGCCACCAGCAGGATGGCGACGGCCCACCCCATATACAAGGTGTGCAGCCAGCTTACGGCGTTGAGAAAAACCATTTCCAGCTGTATCCAGCCGATGAGGGCAACGGCCACGTAGATGCTGCCCGTCCAGGCCCAGTGCATA
Organism: Hymenobacter sp.; assembly: GCA_043738185.1. Lineage (GTDB taxonomy): Bacteria > Bacteroidota > Bacteroidia > Cytophagales > Hymenobacteraceae > Hymenobacter. The sequence continues at coordinate 13,907 of JAYSZD010000161.1, forward strand.
TCGCCGAAGCAGTTAAGGCGCTCGGCCCATCGGCTGGTCGGTTTTCTCAGCAGGGCCACCACCAGCAGGCAGGGCGCGACCCCCAGCACGGTGAACAACACAATACCGGGCACGAGAAAATCAGCGAAAGGCGACCCGGCCAGCATCGCCAGCGGCATGCCCAGCAGCCGGCCGGAGGGCGCAGCCGCCAGCAGGCCGCCCCCGCCAAGGGCCCCCAGCCCCAGCAAAGCCAGCAGCCAGAGCAGCGTATTTCGTTGGGCTTTAGCAGTCATGGGGTTTGCCGTAGCGAGTATTTTGAAGCACGGAGGCAGCCGGTGGCCCGCGCGTACCGGGGCCTCTGAATAAGCCGGTACAAGTGTACGCTGGGTACAGCCTCGACCCCTTGACGAAAGTCATGGCCGGGGTCTGACATTGTGCATTCCTGTTGCCGGCGGAGCGCCGGTTC
>JAYSZD010000162.1:0-5144 GCA_043738185.1 Hymenobacter sp.
TGGGTAAATAATGGGGCTCGAACCCACGACCTCCGGAATCACAATCCGGCGCTCTAACCAGCTGAGCTATATCTACCAGGTTGGTTTTGGTGGTGCAAAGATAGCAGCAGAAGCGGGAAATGGCAAAAAAACTTAGCCCTTTGCGCTAAGCTTTGGCTGGCCGCGATGGGGCAGCGTGCTAATTATCGATGCGTCAAGCGAAAGCTTACCGCACAAAAAGCCCGACCTTTGCGGAATGGAACCCAATACCACCCCGTCGTTCAACGATTTCAAGCTCAACAAACAATTCCTGACGGCTGTGGCCGATGCGGGCTTCACCGTCCCCACGCCGGTCCAGATTCAGACCATTCCGCTGCTCATGGCCGGGCACGACGTGCTGGGCATCGCCCAGACCGGCACCGGCAAAACCGCCGCTTTCGGCCTGCCGCTGCTCATGAAAGTGAAATATGCCCAGGGCACCAACCCGCGGGCTTTGGTGCTGGCCCCCACGCGGGAACTGGCCATCCAGATTGAGAAGCACCTCAAAGTGTTGGCCGTGAACACGGACCTGCGCATTTTTGCCATTTACGGCGGCCTGGGACCAAAAACCCAGATTGAAACTATTTCCGGCGGCCTCGATGTACTCATTGCCACGCCAGGCCGGCTACTCGAAATTTACCTGAAAGGTGCGGTGCGCCTCACCGAGTTGAAAACGCTGGTGATGGACGAGGCCGATAAAATGATGGACATGGGCTTCATGCCCCAGATTCGGCGGATTCTGGAGATTATTCCGCGCAAGCGCCAGAATGCGCTGTTCTCGGCCACCATGCCCGAGCGCGTGACCACGCTGAGCGAGGAATTCCTGGAATTCCCGGTGCGCGTGGAAGTGAGCCCGCCGGCCAAAACAGCCTCCACGGTATCGCAGGTGATGTATGAAGCGCCCAACCTGCTCACCAAAATCAACTTGCTGCACTACCTGCTGCACCGCGACATTGAGACGATGACCCGCGTGCTGCTCTTCTGCCGCACCAAACAGCATGCCGACCAGGTGGCGCACTTTCTGGAGCGCAAGGCCCCGGCCGGCGAGGTGCGCGTGATACACGGCAACAAGGGCCAGAACGCCCGCATGAACAGCATGGACTCGTTTAAGGCCGGGGAAGTGCGCTACATGGTGGCTACTGACGTGGCCGCCCGTGGCATCGACGTGCCGCAGGTGACGCACGTTATCAACTTCGACGTACCGATTGTGCACGACGACTACGTGCACCGCATCGGCCGCACGGGCCGGGCGCTGCACACGGGCGCCGCCATCACTTTTGCCAACGAGGCCGAAATGGTGCACATATCTGAAATCGAGCTGCTTATCAACCAGAAAATCGAGCTGCTGCCGCTGCCCGAAGAAGTGGTGGTGGAGGAAACGCCTTTCGAGGAGCAGCAGAAAATGGGCCGCGAGTTGGACGACCGCCGCAGAAAGCTGGACCCTACCTTTCAAGGGGCTTTCCACGAGAAAAAAGAGTGGATAAAGCCCGGTATCACCATCGACAAGCGCACCGGCAAGGCGTTCAAGGAAGGCCAGAAAAAAAGCACCAAGGGCTCCAAAGCCTTTGTGGGCAAAAAGGGCGGCTCAAACCCCGGCGTGAAGGCACTGAAACGGCGCGGGCGCTAGACAGTTAAAAGTTGAGAGTTAAAAGTTAAAGACCCCGTCTGGCGCTCAGCCGAACAGGGTTTTTTACTTTTAACTCATTTCCCATGGTGTATCAAGTGCCCGAAGTGAATGCTGACCAACGTGAGGGCCCAGCCCCACAGCACAGCGCTCCAGAGCATGTGCAGCAGGATGCGCTGGCGCGGCACACCCAACAGCGTGGCAATGACGGTGCCGCCGATGGGCGACAGCAGGATGGGCGTGAGGAAGGCAATGCCGCCCATTCCAAACTTGCGGAAAACCTTGATGATGTTGCGCGAGCGGCTGGTGAAAATGGGCGCGCGGCGCAGGCGACGCTGTTTCTGGCGGTGCTGCATCCAGACGCGGCCAATGCCGGAGAAGATGAACACGCTGGTCATCATGCCGGCCACCGTGAGACTCATGGTCCACCAGAAACTCAGGCCCAGGGAAGCGCCTGCCAGCGGACCGCCCAAAAACTTGACCGTGCTCAATAAGAACACAGACGCGTATTTAACGGCAAGTTGAAGCAAAACGGGACAGGAAAAACAGGCGGTGGAAAAGCAGCAACAGCGCGGGATGAGCGCCCGACAAAGATACCACGTTTGGAAAGCCATGGTTCAAAACGGCGGGTCGTGGCGCACGCGGCCTGGTTTAGTTGCCGCTGGCGGCGCTAGAGCTTGCTGCCGAAAGAAAGGTCGCCGGCGTCGCCGAGGCCGGGGATGATGTAGGCCTGGGCGTTCAGTTTTTCATCAATGGCCGCCACCCAAAGGTTGGCTTCGGGGATTTCGCGGGCCACGTAGGCCAGGCCTTCGGGCGAGGCGATAACGGCGGCAATGTGCACCTGCCGCGGCGTGCCGAAGCGCAGCATGGCCCGGTAGGTTTGCACCAGGCTTTTGCCCGAAGCCAGCATGGGGTCGGCCAGAATCAGCACGCGCTCGTCGAGGCTGGGGGCCGAGAGGTAATCGACCTGCACCTGCACCTGGGCCGTGCCCTCGATGCGGTAAGCTGCCACAAACGCGCTGGGCGACTGGTCAAAATAATTGAGAAAACCCTGATGAAACGGCAGGCCGGCGCGCAGCACGGTGGCCAGAACGGGAAAATCGTGCAGCAGCTTGCCGGTGGTTTCTGCCAGCGGGGTCTGAATAACTTTATCAGTGTAGCTGAGGTGGGCGCTGATGCGGTAGGCAATGATTTCGCCCAGGCGCTGCAGGTTGCGACGGAAGCGCAGGCTGTCCTTTTGCACTTCTTTATCGCGCAACTCGGCCAGAAAATGGTTGGCGATGCTGGGCTCGGCGCACACTACGTGCACGTTGGCCAGGATATCGGCGGCATCAGCAGGGGCGGCAGGCACGGCGGCGTTGGCCGGGGCGGCAGGAAGTGGGGTTTTGGCCATGCTGGAAAGAAACAGGGAGCTGAAGGCGGGGGAAAGGGCCGGCCGGAGGCCCGAAGTTGGCACAAAAACCGGGGGCAGGCAAGAAACCTGGTACGAATTCGTTGGCTGTCAGCCGCGGGGCGGGACGCTGCAACGCCCGGCATTTGGGAAGGTAGCGCGGGCACCACTTATTCTTCCCAACGGCCGGCGGCGTAGTTTTGGGAGGAAATTGCCGCGCGCGGGGTTTAGCCGCAGTCGCCGTTTCAATTTTTATGAAGACTATCTGGATTTATGCATAAAGCGCTACTGCTGTTTTCCGCTCTGACACTGCCCCTGGGGCATTTGGCGGCTCAAACGGTGCCCTCCCCGCCCCCGGCCGAACCCGCAATGCCCGCGCCGGTGGCCACGCCGCCCACCACGCCCGCTGCTACGGAGCAAGCCTCGCCCTGGGTGACTTTTGATGGGCCGGTGCCACCAATTGATTTGACGGTGCCGCTCAAAACCACGCAGGGCGCCAACTACGTGCCCCTCGATGCCGACATCTACCGCCTGATTGACCGGTACGCCATTAAGTTTGGGCCCGACGCCTTCAACGACCCGCACACCAGCGTGCGGCCTTACACCCGCGCCGCAGTGGCCCGGCTGGGCCAGCGCATGCTGAATCCGGACAGCGCCAGTACCGGCGGGACCCTGTCGCAGGCCGACCGCTTCAACGCCGAATACCTGGTGAAGGATAATTGGATGAACAGCAGCCAGGGCGCGACCCTGAACGAAAGCGCCAAGCCGTTGCTCAATACCTTCTACCGCAACCAGACCGACCTGTTTCATGTGGAGGCGGAGGGCTTTAAGCTGCGCGTGAACCCGGTGGCGCTGCTGCAAGTGGGCCGCGACAGCGAAATCAGCGGCCTGCGCTACGTGAACACCCGCGGGCTGCAGCTGGAAGGCACTATCGACCAGAAGCTGGGTTTCTACACTTTCCTGGCCGATAACCAGATGGGCGTGCCGCAGTACGTGCAGGACCGGATTCAGCGCGACCAGATTGTGCCGCACGAGGGTTACTGGAAGTATTTTAAGACGGAACGCGGCAGCCAGTACGACTTTTTCACGGCGCGGGGCGGCATCACCTACGCCACCAAGTACGTGAACCTGCAGCTGGCCCACGACCGGAATTTCATCGGCAACGGCTACCGCTCGCTCATCCTATCGGACTACAGCGCGCCGTACTTCTTCCTCAAGGTGAACACTCGAATCTGGAAATTCAACTACCAGAACATTTTTGCTGAGCTCACGGCGCAGCGGGAAATCGCGGACCAGGTGTACCCCAAAAAGTACATGGCCATGCACCACCTCAGCTTCGACGTGACGCCTAATTTTAACATTGGCGTGTTTGAAAATGCTATTATCGGAAGTGGCGGCTTTGATTACGTAGTTCCCAACCGAAATCCGTCTACTCCCACCACGCCACAGCCAGTTACCGTGCAGCAACGGCGGCGCTTCGAGCTGCAATACTTGAACCCCATCATTTTTTACCGCGCCATTGAGCAGAACGTGGGGTCGGACGACAACGCCATTCTGGGCCTAGATTTCAAATGGAACGTGCGGCACACCGCCCAGCTTTACGGCCAACTAGTGTTAGATGAATTGAAGTTGAGCGAACTACGCGCCGGCAACGGCTGGAAAGATAACAAATTTGCCCTGCAGCTAGGCGGCAAATATATTGACGTAGCGGGCCTGCGCAATTTGGATTTGCAGCTGGAAGTGAACTACATCCGGCCTTTCACTTACCAGCACGAAGACATTTATACCAATCTACAGCACTACCAGCAGCCGTTGACCCACCCGATGGGCGCCAACCTGACTGAAGTGCTGGCCGTGCTCAGCTACCAGCCCCTGCCCCGCCTGATTCTGGTGGGTAAGGCGATTTACACGCAGCAAGGACTTGATTTGGTGAACGCCGACGAGCCCCGCCAGAACTACGGCGGCAACGTGCTCAAATCGTACGACACGTTTGTGACTTTGTATGGCAACCGCGTGGGCCAGGGCAACAAAAGCCGCCTGCTGCACACCGATTTCACGGCCACCTACCAGCCGCGCCTCAACCTGTTCGTCGACGCTAAGGTTATTGCCCGC
>JAYSZD010000163.1:0-5143 GCA_043738185.1 Hymenobacter sp.
TTATTATCCATACCTATCGACGTGCTTCCGCTCTTTCCAGTGCTGGACCACAAGCTGCAGAACTTACTGCGTTCGCTCTCGCCTGATGACTGGCAGCGCCCTACCTTGGCCCGACAATGGACAGTAAAGGACGTGGCCGCGCATCTGCTCGACGGCAACCTGCGCACCCTATCCATGCTGCGCGATGGGTACTCCGGCGAGGCCCCCGATGCGTTTGACTACGCCGGCATCGTGGCTTTCCTCAACCGTTTGAACGGCGAGTGGGTGCGCGCTGCGCGCCGGCTTAGCCCCGCGGTGCTCGTCGAATTGTTGGCCCAGTCGGGCGCCGAGTACACGGCCTGCCTCCACACCTTGGACCCGTGGGCGCCGGCCGTATTTTCAGTGGCGTGCGCGGGCCGTGCGCCGACGAGTAGCGCAACGCCCGGCAGAAGCCAGCGGGGAAGCATGACGGGCGTGGCGGAGAGGGGTTAGTAAGGCAGCTTTTCGCGCAGGGCGCTGTAGGTCCAGGTGCCGGCCAGCGCGGCCAGAATTAGCACAGCCGCCGAGCCGATGCCGCTGCCCAGCTGCGCGAACAGCGGGCCGGGACAGGCCCCGGTGAGCGCCCAGCCCAGGCCGAAAATGAAGCCCCCAATCCAGATACCGTGGTTGAATTTCTTGCCGGCAATCTTGATTTCCTCCCCATCAATCGACTTGAGGCGGTTGCGCTTGATGAGTTGGATGGAAATCATGCCCACCAGAATGGCCGAGCCGATGACGCCGTACATACGGAAGGATTGGAAGCGGAACATTTCCTGAATCCGAAACCAGCTGACGACTTCGCTTTTGGTGAGAATGATGCCGAACAGCGTGCCCAGTATCAGGTACTTAAGGTATTTCATCACAGGTAATTAAAACAGCAGAGGATAAATCAGCCAGGTCATCACCAGGCCGCCGGCGAAAAAGCCGATAACGGCCACCAGCGACACCCATTGCAGGTTCGAGAGGCCCGAAATGGCATGGCCCGAGGTGCAGCCGCCCGCGTAGCGCGTGCCGAAGCCGACAAGGAAGCCGCCGAGCACCAGGAATACCCAGCCTTTCCAGTTAGTCAGGTTGTCGAGCGCGAACAACTCGCGTGGCAGCAGGCCGGTGAAATCGGTCAGGTGCATTTCGGCTTGCAGGTCGCGCACGGTTTCGGGCGAGATGCCGATAACGTCGGGGTGGCCCAGCAGCTGGTAGCCGATGAAGCCGCCCAGCGCGATGCCAAGCACGAACACCAGGTTCCAGATTTCGGCCCGCCAGCTATAGGTTAGAAACGGGATGCCGGCCGGCACACAGGCGGCGCAGACATGGCGCAGCGAGGAGCTGATGCCCAGCGCCTTATTGCCAACGAGCAGCAGCGCTGGCACCGTCAGGCCAATCAGCGGGCCGGCCGCGTACCAGGGCCAGGGTTGTTGCAGGAGTTCAAACATGAAAACAGCGGTTGAGATAAGCGCAAAAAGTTAGTTGGTCGTCAGTTGCTCCGGCCAATCGAGCACGCCGTCGAGTAGGTTGCTCACCTGCGCGAAGCCGGCTTTGGTGAGTTGGCCGGCCGCGTTGGCCGAGCGCGCGCCGCTGCGGCAGTACATATAGGTGGGCTTGGTTTTGTCCAGGACCGCCACGCGCGGGCCAAAGTCGGGCGTGGTGACTTCGAGGTTGACCGCGCCGGGCAGGTGGCCGGCGGCAAATTCGTCGGGCCGGCGCACGTCCACGAGCACCGCGCCGGTCTGGCGCAGGCCCTCGGCAAACTACGCGGGCGTCAGGTTTTGGAAAGCGGGAGCGGAGGTTTTATTGACACCGAACCTGATGGGGGATTATCAGAAGTGAAGCAAAAAGCGTGAACACCAGCGGGTAGTGGCCCCGGCACTGCTGCCGGAGCCAATCCGTCAAGAGTGTTTAGTGGGCCGCCGAAGCGGGCTGAAAGGACTTCACGGCCTCGCTCAGGTCCAGTACCTCGGTGCCGGGCAGGGCGTCGGCCACAATGCTGGAGCCCGCCGCCGAGCGGTAGCCGCCCGCGCAGTGCACCACCACCGGCTTATCGGTGGGAATCTCGCCGGCCCGCTCGCGCAGCTCAGGCAGCGGAATATTGAGGGAGCCGGCAAAAATGGGTTCGTCGCGGTGCTCGGTGGTGCTGCGAATGTCCACGATGGTGTATTGCTCGGGGTGCTGGCGGAAGGCGTCCACGTCCAGCAGCGGCATGGTGGCTTCGGTGGCAGGCGTGCCCACCAGCGCGCCTTCAATCAGCGGTTCGTAGCCAATTTTGGCCGTTTTCTGAATCAGGTTTTCGAGCGTGGCCTCGTCGGCGGCAATCAGGTAGAACGACTCTTTCGGGCCTACGATGGAACCCAGCCAGGTTTCAAATTTGCCGCCCTGCTGGATGTTGACAGCGCCCTCCACATGGCCTTCTTTGAACTCGGCTTCGGGGCGCGCGTCGATGACAACCGCGCTGGTTTCCAGCGTCGCGCCGGGGGCCAGGCGCGGCACCCGCTGCACGCTCGGCGCGTAGTCGGGCGCGCCGGCTTTGTTGAGGGCCACAGCGTAGCCGAAGTATTTTGGAATGAAGGGTTGGTCGGCCAGCAGCTCTTGCACAAATTCCGCCTCGCTCAGCGGGCGCAGCATGGGGTTGCCCGCTTTTTCGGCCCCGATGGTGCTACTGTTAGCCCCGCTCAAAGCCTTGCCGCAGAGGCTACCCGCGCCGTGGGCGGGGTACACCAGTACGTCGGCGGCCAACGGCATGAGCTTGTCGCGCAACGAGTGATACATCTGCTTGGCCAATTCCTCACGCTTGGCGGTCAGGTTGCCGGCGTTCTCGCGCAGGTCGGGCCGGCCCACATCGCCGATAAACAGCGTATCGCCGGTGAATACGGCCTCGTCCTTGCCTTCACGGCGCAACACGATGCTGATGGAATCGGGCGAGTGACCGGGCGTATTCAGCGCCCGGAAGGTGAGCTTGCCCACGGTAAATTCATCGTTCTCATCAAAGGCTTGGTGGGAGTACTCTGCCCCCAGCAGCTTGCTCACGCGGATAGCGGCCCCGGTAGTTTGCGCGATTTCCAAGTGGCTGCTCACGAAGTCGGCGTGGGGGTGGGTTTCGATGACGGCCACGATTTCGGCGTCATTCGCTTTAGCGTAATCATAGTATTGCTGCGGGTTGCGGGCCGGGTCGATGAGGACGATTTCGCGGGCGCACTCGCTCAGGATGGCGTAGGAAAAATGAGCCAGGCCCTTGTCCTCAAATTGTTCAATTTTCATGGTTGCGACGAAATAACGGGTGCGGGAAAGTGGAATGGAGAGGGACTAGGGATGATGAAACAGCAGCTCTTTGGTCAGAATAAACGTGCCCATGGCCAGCGTAAACCAGCCGAACGCGGGCTTGAGTTTGGCCCCCGGAATGAAGCGAGCCAGGTAGGTGCCCAGCACGATGCCGCCGAGGGCAAAGGCCAGGAAGCCCGCCAGAAACGACCAGGCGATGGGTGTGCCCGCGCTCAGGTCGCCGGTGAAGCCAATCAGGGAGTTCAGGGCAATAATGGCCAGCGAGGTGCCCACGGCTAGTTTCATGGGCAGGCGAGCGCCGAGTACCAGCGCCGGAATAATCAGAAAACCGCCGCCCGCGCCCACGAAGCCCGTGAGCGTGCCCACCACCAGGCCAATGCCCAGCACGAGCGGGTAGTTGAACGCCTGCGGCTGGTGCAGCTCCTCATCCAGCACCTGCTCGGCCTGCTGGCTGCGAATCATCGACGTGGCGGCCACCACCATTAGCACCGCGAAGGCCACCAGCACCAGCAGGTCTTTGGTAAAGACGATGCGGCCAACGGTGAACAACTCGTGGGGAATAGCGGGCATGAGCACCTTGCGCACCGCAAACACGGCTAGCAGCGACGGAATCAGGAAAACCACGGCCGTACGCAGCGACACCAACCCCTTGCGGAAATAGCCCATCGCGCCCACCACCGATGTGCTGCCCACCACAAACAGCGAATAGGCCGTGCTCAGCACTGGGCTAACGCCCATCAAATACACCAGCACCGGCACGGTGAGAATGGAGCCGCCTCCGCCCATAATGCCGAGCGAAAGACCAATAAAAATGGCGGCGAAGTAGCCGAGGTACTGGAGCATGAGGCGGTGGGGAACGTATGAATTTATGATGATTTGTTCATGTGTTGCGACAAAAAAAGGCTGCGCTTCCTACAGGAAGGTGCACGCGGCCAGGCACTGAATCACGTCGATGACTTCGCGCATTTTCAGGGCGTAGAAGATGTTTTTGCCGTCGCGGTGGCTGCTCAGGAGGCCCTTTAGTTTCATGCCCGAGAGGTGGTGCGAAAGCAGGCTCTGTTCCACGTTCAGCTTCTCGCTGATTTCGGTTACCGACAGGCTGTCCTGCGCGGCCAGCAGCTGCACGATGGCAATGCGCGTGGGGTGCGCCGTGGTCTTCAAAATGAAGGCTACTTTCTCCATCTTCTCGATGGAGAGGCCCATGTCAACGGAAGTAGTGGAGGCGGTAGCTGTCATAACGGGTGCAAACTTATGAACACTTGTTCATTTATACAAGTGTCGTTGCCGGGAAGTTCATCACACCCGAATATTTCGCGGCCGTAGTGCGCCCTGCACCGCCACTCGGTCGCGTGGCTGGCCCCATGCCAGTGTTTCGAGGGAGGTGGTGGCAATGTTGGTCAGCGCGTCGTGGGTCAGGAAATCCTGGTGGCCGGTTACCAGCGCGTTAGGGTGGGCTAGCAGCCGCACCAGTAACGCGTCCTGCAGGGGCTGTTGGATGTGGTCGTTGAAAACAGGCCCTTTTCGCGCTCGTACGCATCCAGCCTCAGGTGCCAGGGCGTGCTCAGCAATGACGAAAGGGGAGTATCAGGGCACGGTGGCCACGCGCAATCCCAGCCGGGTGGCGGCGGGCAGGTCCACGTTGGTGTGGCCCGCGGCCCGCACCAGCGGTTAGCGCACGCCCAGTGCTCATAGTTTTTTCAGCACCGGCGCGGAAGCACCGTCGTTCACGGAAACGGCCGCGCAGGCGGTGCTGCCCGCCGCCTGCGTGGCCGTTTCCAGGCTCAGGGCCGTGTCCAGAAAGTTGCGCGTGCAATGGCTTTCGGTGGCGACCGTGAGGTAAGGGCACTCGAACGGG
>JAYSZD010000164.1:0-2095 GCA_043738185.1 Hymenobacter sp.
GGGGCCGGCGCCGCTACCTCAACCTGTATTCGAGCTACCAGCTGGGCGGCTTTATTGTGAACAAAGAGGGCGAAAAAGGCGGCGAATTTATCCCGAACCTGAACCTGGGCCTGGGAGTAGAACTGCTCAAAACCCGCCACATTTTGCTCGACACCAAAGCCAGCTATTTCATGCCGCTGCATGACCGCAGCCGCGAGCTACGCGGGCTGCTGGGTCAGGCGTCGTTCAATTTCGTGTTCTAAGTGAGCCTGGCGGATGCGCCTGTAGCCTGTTTCAACTAAATTTTGTGATAGAAACTGTGGTTTGTGAAAGTCAACATTCATTGCCATCCGAATCAATCAAAAAAAAGCCCAGCTGCAAAGCTGGGCTTTTTTTTGATTGACAGTTTAATTGAATTTCTACGTCAACTGCATGTCCGCGATAATAGCCTGAATTTTCTCGTGCGCCAACCGCGTAGCTAAGTCAAAATCAACGGCTGATTTCAGCGGCTGTTTCACGCTGAAATAGAACTTGATTTTGGGTTCGGTGCCGCTGGGGCGGGCCGATATTTTGCTGCCGTCTTCGGTGATGAACTGGAGCACGTTGGAGCTTTCCAGGCCGGTTTCGGTGGCCAGGCCGGTGCGCAGGTCGTGGATGCGGCCGGTTTTGTAGTCGCGGATTTCCACCACCTTCAGGCCGGCGATGGTTTGGGGTGGGTTGGCGCGCAGCTGGGCCATCATCTCCTGGATTTCTTCGGCGCCACGCTGGCCTTTTTTGGTGAGGGAAATCAGGTCTTCCACGTAGAGGCCGTAGGTGGCGTACATGTGCACCATTTCCTGGTAGAGCGTGCGGCCCTGGTCTTTGGCTACGGCGGCCATTTCGGCAATCAGCGCGCAGGCCGAAACCGCGTCTTTGTCGCGCACGAAGTCGCCGATGAGGAAGCCGTAGCTCTCTTCGCCGCCGCCGATATAGGTTTCCTGGCCCTCCAAGTCGCGGATGAGGCCGGCAATGTACTTGAAGCCGGTGAGCGTCTGGTAGCTCTTCACGTTGTGCTGGCGGGCAATGTCACCGATGATTTCGCTGGTTACAATGGTATAAACGATGAAATCCTTGGGCGTGGCCTGTCCCGCGCGGTGACGCGCACTCAGCAGGTAGTAGGTGAGCAGGGCGGCGGTTTGGTTGCCGTTGAGCAGGACCCATTCGCCCTTATCATTCTTCACACCCACGCCCACGCGGTCGGCGTCGGGGTCGGTGGCCAGCACGATGTCGGCGTCCTGGTCCTGGGCTTGGTTGAGGGCCAGCTGCATGGCGCTTTTCTCCTCGGGGTTAGGCGACTGCACGGTGGGGAAGTTGCCGTCGGGTGTGGCCTGGGCCTCCACTACGCTCACGTTGGTGAAGCCAAACTCGCGCAGCAAGCCGGGCACCAGCGTAATGCCCGAGCCGTGAATGGGCGTGTACACAATCTTCAAATCGTGCTGGCGCTGGATGGCAACCGGGTCGATGCTGAGCTGCCGGGCTCGGGCAAAATACAAGGCGTCAATATTCTCACCAACGCTAATTATTTTCGAGTGGTCGGCGTCGAATTTAACGTCGCTGACGCTGGTGATTTTATTTACTTCAGCAATAATGTTGGCGTCGTGCGGAGCTACTACCTGGGCGCCGTCATTCCAGTACACTTTGTAGCCGTTGTACTCCTTTGGGTTGTGCGAAGCCGTTATCACACAGCCACTTTGGCATTCCAGCTCGCGGATGGCAAACGACAGCTCGGGCGTGGGCCGGAGGGCGTCGAATAAATAGACCACGATGCCATTGGCGGAGAAAATGCCGGCGGCAATCTGCGCAAATTCGGCGCTGTTGTTACGGCTGTCGTGCGCAATGGCAACTTTGATTTCCTGGCCCGGAAAACTTTGTATTAAATAATTGCACAAACCCTGCGTGGCCATGCCCAGCGTGTAACGGTTCATGCGATTGGAGCCCGGCCCCATGATGCCGCGCAGGCCGCCGGTGCCAAACTCCAGGGAGCGGTAGAAGGCATCGGTGAGCTGGTCGTCCTGGCCATTAGCCTGCATTTCGCGGATGGCGGCTTGGGTTTCGGCGTCGTACTCAGGCGAGAGCC
>JAYSZD010000165.1:0-5141 GCA_043738185.1 Hymenobacter sp.
GGCACCTGCTCCACATCGGAACCAATGCTGCGGGGCACGCTTAAGTCCACCAGGAACTTAAAGCTGAGCACGTCGAGGTTTTCCACCAATTCGCGGGTAAAAAACGGCTCAGCGCGGTTGATGGAGGAGATGATAACATCAGCTTCCTTCAAGGCGGGTACCAACTCTTCGAAATCCACGAGGCGCATGCCGCACTCTTCGGCCAGCTCCTCGGCCTTGGCGCGGGTGCGGTTGCAAATGGTGATATCGCTGAATGCCTTGCTGGCGGCCAGGTGGCGGCACACGTCGGCCCCAATCTCGCCCAGACCTACCACCAGTACGCGCGGGTTCGCCACGTCGGCGGTCAATTCCTCCACCAGTTCCAGCGCGGCGTAGCTGATGGATGCCGCGCCATCGCGGAAGCTGGTTTCGGTCTGTACGCGTTTGTTGGTGAAGAACACGGTGTGCAGCAGGCGGTGCAGGAACGGGCCGGCGGCGTCGGCATCGGCGGCCCACTGGTAGGCCGTTTTCACCTGGTTGCTGATTTGCAGGTCGCCCACTACCTGGGCGTCGAGGCCCATGGCTACTTCGAACAGATGCCGCACGGCCGCGTCGGCGTCGGGCAGCAGGTCGAAGTAGGGCAGGAACTGGCCGATGTCGGCGCGGTCCTTGAGATGGCCGAGGGCAAGAATGATTTCGCGGCTGCGGTCATCTTCGGCCGCGTAGTACACTTCGGTGCGGTTGCAGGTGCTCAGCACGAGCAGGTCGGAAAGACCTAAATCGTGGTGCAGCGTGTGCAGGAAACGGCGACAAGCGGCTTCATCCAAAGAAAGCAGCTCGCGGATGGCCAGCGGGGCTTTCTTAAAGGAGAGGCTAACGGCCTTGAACGGATGCGACATAGACTGAATCGGCACGAAACCGGGCTACAAAATTACGGCAGGAATCGGCAAGAATGAAACAGGCAGAATAATACTCCGGTTCGGCCCCGGCCGCATTTACCCGCGAATCTGCCAGTAAGCCCCTCGTACCTTTGCCGCATGGCCTTACCAAACGTACCCGTTCCCGCTGCTACCCTTGCTCCTGTTCCCGTCGCAGCCGCTTCGGGCGGGGCCGGAATCTTTGGCGAAACGGCTTCTGCGGTGCCTAAAGCGGCAAAAGCAGTTGCCGGGCCGGGCAGCTCCGTACCCGGCGTTACCACGCCCGTGGCGTGGGTGCTGCTCTTCGTGCTGGCGGGCATCTGGGGCACGTCTTTTATTTTGATGAAAAAAGGCCTGGTCGTGTTTTCGGCTATGGAGCTGGGGGCGGCTCGGGTGAGTGTGGCGGCGCTGCTGCTGCTGCCTTTTGCTCTGCGCCACGTGGGCCGGGTCGAGCGCAGCCGCTTCAAGTGGCTGGCGGTGAGTGGGGTGGTGGGCACGCTCATTCCGGCCTTTCTGTTTGCTTATGCCGAAACCAGGCTGGCCTCGGGGCTGGCGGGCGTGCTCAATGCCCTCACGGTGGTGTTTACGCTGCTGATGGGCGCGCTGCTGTTTGGGCAGCGGCTCACGGGGCTGCGGGTGCTGGGCATTGGGCTGGGCCTGGCGGGCACGGTGGTGATGCTGCTGCTGGGCGGCAGCGGCGGCACCGATACGCCCACCGGCGAAGGCAACGCCTGGTACGGCATCTACATCCTGATTGCTACCATCGGCTACGGACTGAGCGTCAACGTCATCAAACACAAGCTGGGCGGCATGACCCCGATGGCGGTAACGGCCGTACTGCTGCTGCTCATCGGTGGGCCCGCGCTGGCGTATCTGCTGGTGGGTACAGAATTTTTGCACAAGTTATCCACCACGCCCGGCGCCTGGACGGCCTTTGGCTACATCGCGCTGCTGGCCACCATGAGTACGGCGGTGGCCATGGTCCTTTTCAACCGGCTGATTCAGCAATCTACGGCCCTGTTCGCCTCATCAAGTACGTATTTGATTCCCATCGTGGCCCTGGCCTGGGGCGCCCTGGATGGCGAGGCCTTCAATTTGTGGCACCTGCTGGGCATGGTTGTCATTCTAGCCGGAGTACTAATTATCCACCGGGCGAAGTAGGGGTAACAACCAGCCGTTAAAACGCTGCCGTCACTACCAGCTGGCCCCAGCGGTGGGTGCGGGCCCCGTCGAACTCCGGCGATACCCATGTTGAATTGGCTTCCAGGCTAAAGCCTTTGTGGGCCAGCACCAGTCCGGTGGTGTTGCGTGCTACTGTGCGTGCTACAGCGCTGGCCGCAAGCTCGTAGGGGTTGGTTTGATTGAAAACGCCCCCTTGCAGCGTGGCATCGTAGCCCACCAGGCGGCCTTGCAGCGAGGAATAGCCATACAATTGCCACTGCGCCTGCCCGGCACGGCTACTGGCGCCCGCTACGCCCAGGCTGGAAAAGTAGGGTTGCAGCAAACCCAGCCGCAGCTGGGCGCCGGCGCCGGCGTACGTGTAGAGCGTGCCGACGGAAGCTTCTGCGGTGCCCAGTAATTCAACAAAACGACTCACGGCCAGCAGCTGCCGCTCGTAAGCCACGCGGTAGCCCAGCACGGCGTCAGTCCGAATCTGATAATCCCAGCCGCGGGGCTCGGGGTTGTTGGTGGCCCGGTGAATGGCCTGCTGAAATTCCTTGGCAAACGTGCCGGGGCCAATGAAGCCCACCTCCAGCGCCGTGGTGAGGCGCTGCCGGCGCTGGCTGCTCACCCGGAAAAACGAGGCGTAGAAATAGGACGCATACGGCCGGTCGCCCACCCGAATAAACGGGTCCTTGATGCGTAGTGGCGTAAAACCATCGTAGCGCAGCATAATCCCGTGGTGCTGGGTGCTGCCGGTCGGGCCCCGAAACAGCAGGCGCTGGGTGGGCAGTCGCGCCAGCCGGGGCTGCACCAGCGTCAGGGTCATGCCCTGGGTGAAGTAGTAGTCGGTGCGAAACAGGAAGTCGTTGGCGTAGGTGTAGCGCAACAGCCGGTCGGGGCTGGTGGGGTGCAGGGTATCCGGCCGGGTTTGGGCGCGGCCGGGCCGGGCAAGCAGCAGGGCAAAAAGCAAGAATAGAAGCGCGCGCATGGCAGTAACCGGGGACGAGGAGGGCGTACCTACGGGTCCGCAACCTCCAGTGGGTTTGTGGCAGCTCACATTTTCGGCCCCGGCCAGCTCAGGTGGGTAGTTTGATGTAGAACGTGGTGCCCACGCTTTCCCGGCTCTCGAACCAGATGGTGCCGCCGTGCAACTGCACCAAGGTTTGAATGATGGACATGCCCAGGCCCGTGGTTTTCTCGCCGCGCAGGCCCGGCCGCCGCGCCTGGGTGAAGCGGTCGAATAGCACCGGCTGAAACTTTTCGGGAATGCCCACACCGTCATCGGCCACCGTCACCAGTACGTACTGGGGGTGTTGTGCTACCGCCAGCGAGATGTGGCCGCCCTCACGGGTAAACTTGATAGCGTTGGACAGCAGGTTGTTTATCACCTGCAAAAACTTGTTGTTGTCCAGCTCTATGTACACGGCATCGGGCGTGCTGCTGAAGCTGAAATGCTTGGCCACCAAGTGCTCGGAACGCTGGTAGGTGTCCATTATCTGACGGAGGTTGGCAGCCAGGTCCACGCGTTCGCGCTTGAGCTGCACGCTAGCCGACTCGGAAAACTCGTTGTCCACGAACTCACGGATGAGGTTCACGCTTTCGCGACAAGTTTCCTGCATTACGAGCACCATTTTTTCTAATTGCGGGTCCTGCAGGGCCTGCGTTTTCTCCTGGAAAAACGTCGCCATTTGCTGCATCAGGTTGAACGGTCCGGCCAGGTCGTGCGAGAGGATTTCCAGGGTCGTATTCTTCTTGGCCATGAACTTGTCGGCGTTGCGCGTGTACTCGTGGTCCACGGTCACGTCCTGCACGGTGCCGCAGAGCAGCACCTGGCCGTCGTTGGCCACAGCCCGGTGGGCCCGCATGCTCAGCCACCGCAGCGGGGCGTCGGGCTGGGGCTGCAGGCGCAGCAGCAGGTCGTCGTGCAGCTCACCGTTGGCAATGTTGCTGAGGCAGGCCAGGGCGTAGGCCTGGTCCTCGGCGGGCAGGTAGCTCAACAGGCGCGGCAGGTCCTGGGTAACAGTGTCGCGACTAGCTACCGGGAATAGCTGTTCGTAGGCCTCGCTCACATATAGCACCTGACCAGCGCTCACGCTGTACGCAAAGAAGAGCATGGGGCTTCCTTGCAGCACATGTTGAAGCAGTTCGAGCTGGTCTGGCATGGCGTGGTTGTTTTCTTGAGGAAATGGTGGCCGAAAGGACGACACGCCGGCGGGTGTTCGTTGGTAGCCTGATGGCTAGACGCCGTTGTTTACGCCGTCGCCAGCCGGTTCAGCTTCGAGTTCTGATAGCCGTAGCCGAAATACACGGCCAGACCGATGAGCAGCCACACGAAAAACAGCGTCCAGTTGCTGATGCCAAGCTGCGTCATCAGGTACAGGTTGATGAGCAGGCCCAGCACGGGCAGGGCCGAGAGGCGCTTGCGGAACGAGAGCACCGCCAGCGCCACGCAAAACAGTAAAAACACGATTGTGGGAATTTGGTGGGCAAAGCCGCCGGTGATGCTGCCGCTCACTTCATCCTTCAGAAGCCAGCCGCGCTGCCCGCTCACATCCAGCCAGAACTCGTGGTTGTTGGCGCCGTTGTAGCGGAAAATGAGGTAAGCGCCCAAGGCCAGGATAAGCGGCACCACCCACTTCCCGTTGATGTACGGCACCTTGAACCGGGCCTCGGAGCGGCCATAGGGGTCGATGATGAGAATGCCGCCGCAGACCAGCGCAAACGCGAACAGCGTGCCGATGCTGGTGAGGTCCACTACCAAATCCATATTCAGAATAAGCGCCGGTACGGCCACGAAAAAGCCCGTGACAATAGTAGCAAACGAGGGCGTGTGGAAGCGCGGGTGAATGCGCGAAAACACCTTCGGCAGCAGTCCGTCGCGGCTCATGGTGAGCCAGATACGCGGCTGGCCCAGCTGAAACACCAGTAGCACCGACGCCATGGCAAACACCGCACTCACCGCTACCAGGCCCGAGAGCCGGGGCAGGCCCACTTCGGCAAATACAAAGGAGAGTGGGTCGCCCACGCCGAGCTTGGTGTAGGGCACCATGCCCGTGAGCACCAGCGTAATAATAACGTACA
>JAYSZD010000166.1:0-2093 GCA_043738185.1 Hymenobacter sp.
AGCAGCTTCGACACTTCGGCCCGGTGCAGGGAGTTGGGCCGGGTGGCCAGGTCGAGCTGGACCGAGCCGAGCAAGTCGGTCTCACCGGGCTGGCGGGCCACGAGCAGCACCCGCGACCCGGCTGCTATGGCCGCAATGACGCTTTGCCAGTAGTGCAGGGCCTCCGAGGCGGGCAGCGGCGGCAGAAAGCCCACCGAAGCGCCCGCGTCGACGGCATCGTGGAGCAGCGCGTGGAGCTGCGGCAGCAGGGCCTGGGCTTCGGCCGGGCCAAGGGAGGTGATGAGGGGAGCCATAGAAGGCGCAAGAAAACTATTTCGCCCCGAACCGGCTTGGCAGCAGGGCTTGCGGGCGCTTCCGGCTCTGCTTTTTTGCGTAAACTGCGGGCCCTATCCTACTCCTTTTTCCCGCCATTTTCCAACTGACACCTATGCGCGCTTTCATCACCGGGGCCAACCGGGGCCTAGGCCTCGAACTTACCCGCCAGTACCTGGAGCGGGGCGACCAGGTATTCGCCGCCAGCCGCCACCCCGCCGAGGCCACCGAACTGCAGCAGCTGCGCCAGCAGTACGCCGACCGTCTTGTGCTCCTATCCCTCGACGTGACCAATGACGCCTCTATTGCCGCCGCCGTGCAGGCCGTGAGCGCCGCTACCGATGCCCTCGACGTGCTCATCAACAACGCCGGCGTGTACCCGCACGCGGGCTCCGGCGATGCCCACCAGCGCCTCGGCCAGCTCACCCACGCCGATGCCATCGAGGCCCTGCAGGTGAATGCCATTGGGCCGCTGCTGGTGTCGCAGGCGCTGCTGCCACTGCTGCGCGCCGGGCGCAAGGGGCGCATTCTGAGCATTTCATCGGGCCAGGGTTCGCTGACGTGGAAAGCCACCGGCGACCCCTACCACTACAGCGCCAGCAAAGCCGCCCTGAACATGTACATGCGCAGCCTGGCCGCCGAAATCGGCAATCAGGGCCTGATTTCGGTGCTGGTTGACCCGGGCTGGATGCGCACCGGCATGGGCGGCGACGCCGCCACCCAGGAACCCGCCGACTCGGCCCGCGGCATCATCCGCTTGGCCGAGCAGCTGCACGCCGAAGAAAACGGCAGCTTCGTGACCTGGCAAGGCCAGCCCGTGCCGTGGTAAGCTGACGAGCTGTAGTAAAAAGGCTTAACGGGTGACTTTCTTCGGAAAGCCACCCGTTTTTCATTCCGGTTGGTTTAAGCCAAAACTTTCTGCTCCGCAACTGGCTCCGCGCCTTCCCTGCGCCCGAAGGCCCAGTACAGCGCCGGCATGCCCAGCAGGTTGAGCACCGTGGAGGTGATGACGCCGCCCAGAATGACCACCGACATGGGGTGCTCGATTTCCGAGCCCGGCTCGTTGCCGGCCAGGATGATGGGCAGCAGGGCCAGCACTGAGGTGAGGGCTGTCATGATGATGGGCGAGACACGTTCCAGCGAGCCGCGGATGATGAGGTCTTTGCCGAAGGGCATGCCTTCCTCCCGCTCCAGGTGCTGGTAGTGGCTCACAAGCATGATGCTGTTGCGGGCCGCCACGCCCAGCACCGTGATAAAGCCCACGATGGAGCCCAGCGAGAGCACGCCGCCGGTGAGAAACGCCGCCAGCAAACAGCCCGATACGGCGAAGAACAAGCTCAGCAGGCCCAGCGTGGCCAGGCGCACGGTGCCGAAATCGGTGTAGAGCACTAGGAAAATGCCCACCAGCGAGAGGCACACCAGCAGCGCCATGCGGTTTTGCGAGGCCTGTCGCTCGGCGTACTCGCCCAGGATTTCGGGATGGTAGCCGTTGCCAAAGGCCACGCCGTCGACCTGCGCCTGCACGTCGCGGGCGACGGAGCCCAGGTCGCGGCCGCGCACGTTCAGCGTCACGTCGATGCGGCGGGACGAGGCTTCGCGGGTGATTTCGTTGGGGGTGGGTACGATGCGCACGTCGGCTACTTCGCGCAGGGGCACGGCCCCGCCGCCGGGCAGGCCGATGAGCAGCTCGCGCACGGCCCCGAAGTCGGAGCGCACGGCCGGCTGGCCCCACACGGCCACGTCGAAAATCTTCTGCTCCTGGTAGATTTCGCCCACCTTGC
>JAYSZD010000167.1:0-5131 GCA_043738185.1 Hymenobacter sp.
CAGGTCAATCTGGCTGCGGTCGCCGTTCACCATCACCTTGGCGGTGGGGCCCATGCGGGTCAGAAACATCTTAATCTGGCTCGGCGTGGTGTTTTGCGCTTCGTCGAGCAGCACAAAGGCGTTGTTCAGCGTCCGGCCGCGCATGTAGGCCAGCGGGGCGATTTCGATGATTTTATTTTCCTGGTAAAACTTCAGCTTCTCGGCCGGAATCATGTCCTCCAGGGCGTCGTAAATCGGGCGCAAGTAGGGGTCCACCTTCTCCTTCATGTCGCCGGGCAGGAAACCCAGGCTTTCGCCGGCCTCCACCACGGGGCGGGAAATGATGATTTTCTTCACCTCCTTGTTCTTGAGTGCCCGCACGGCCAGCGCCACCGAAATGTAGGTTTTGCCGGTGCCGGCCGGGCCCAGCGTAAAGGTGAGGTCGTGGGCCATCACGGTATCCACCAGCTTCTGCTGGTTGGGCGTTTTGGCTTTAATGACCCCGCCCTTGGCCCCGAACAGAATAACATCGGGCGAAGCGGCCAGCACGCGGCCCTCGGCCTCCTCGCTGGTGGCGGAGAGGTATTGATTAACCGTTTTATCGGTAATCTGACCGTACTGGTGGTAGTGCTCGATGAGCGAAGAAAGCAGGTCGTTGATGCGGGCAATGACTTCCGTCTGGCCCTGGATTTTTATTTCATTGCCCCGGCTGATGATTTTCGAGCCCGGAAAGGCCGCGGCCAGCTGGCGAATGTTCTGATTGTCCGGGCCAAGGAAATCGACCAGGGACATGTTTTCGAGGATGATGATTTTTTCGACCAAGTGGGAAGAGAGGGGGAAAAGAGGGATAGCAACAAAAAACGGCCTGTTTTCAGCCTAAACCGGCTACTTTTGCCAGGGTTCAGGCGAATGAACAATACTACGAAAAACTACTGAACGAAGGCATGGCGCTGATAACACTGCTGACAGATTTTGGCTACCGCGACCACTACGTGGCGGCGCTGAAAGCCCGACTGTGGCAGCTGGCACCCACCACCCAAGTAGTAGACATCAGCCACGGCGTCGAGCCTTTCAACATCGCGCACGCCGTTCACGTTCTACAGTCGGTATTTCGGGATTTTCCTCTTGGCACGGTCCACGTCATTGGCGTGGCCGACCACGGGGCCGGCCCCGAGCCGGGCTGGCTGGCCGCCGAACTGGAAGGCCATTACTTCGTAACCGCCGACAATGGCATTCTGGCCCTATTAGCCAACGGCACCCCCAAAAACCTGGTGGCGCTGCCCGCCGCCGTCACGGCCTCGCCCACCCGCGACGTGCTGCTGCCCGCCGCCGTGGCCCTGGCCCAGGGCCAGCCGCTACGCGCCCTGGGGCCGGCCGTGGCCACGCAACACCAGCTCAATAACCGCCAGCTGCGC
This sequence comes from Hymenobacter sp., assembly GCA_043738185.1. Classification (GTDB taxonomy): domain Bacteria; phylum Bacteroidota; class Bacteroidia; order Cytophagales; family Hymenobacteraceae; genus Hymenobacter. Next base: position 1,395 of record JAYSZD010000167.1, read on the forward strand.
CTGCAGGACCACCGCATCACCGGGCACGTAGCGCACGTGGACCACTACGGCAACCTCGTCACCAACATTTCGCGCACGGCGGTAGAGGCCGTAGGCCACGGCCGGCCGCTGGCCGTGCACTTCGGCCGCGATGTGGTGCGCGAGCTGCACCCGCATTTCTCGGCCGTACCGCCCGGCGAGGCCGTGGTGATGTTCAACAGCCAGCATTATCTGTGTCTGGCGATTTGCCAGGGCAATGCTTCCGAGCTGCTGGGGTTGAATTTTGATTCGCAGATAGACGTGCACTTCGCGACCGAATAGTCAGCTATTGGAGCGATTTTAGGGTCCGTGTACACGGAGCGGCCGGCGTAACCTCACGAGACCCCTGAAACCGCTCTAGTGCAAGGGCTAAAACGAGGTAGCATGACGACTTCGAAACTACAAAAACCCCCGTCACTACGCAGTCACGGGGGTTTTTATCATGTAGCTAGTTGCGGCGGGAGGGCGGATTAACGCCGGTTTCCGGCGGGCGCCAACCTTATTTCAGCGCACCTTTCAGGTCGCTCACGGCCACGCCCTGGGCTTCTCTGGCTTCCGGCACCACGGCGGCCATGCCGAAGAATTCGTGCGTGGTACCATCGTAGAGCTGGTAGTTGGTTTTTACGCCGGCGGCGGTGAGCTTATCGGCCAGCGTTTTGCCTTCGCTTTTCAGCGGGTCGTAATCAGCCCCGATGATGGTGGTGGGCGGCAGGCCCTTCAGGTTGGCGTTCACCAGGTCGATGAGCGGGTTTTTGCCATCGGCGGGCGAGCGCAGGTAGTTCTTGAAAAACCACGCCATCCCGGCCTTGTTGAGCGGTGCTGTTTCGGTGTTGGCCTGGTAAGAAGGCGTATTCAGGTCGTAGCCGGCAATGGGGTACACCAGTACCTGATACTTGGGCAGGGCCACTTTTTTGTCGCGGGCCATCATGCTCACGGCACAGGCCAGGCCGCCGCCGGCGCTTTCGCCCACCACGGCCACCTTGTTGGGGTCGCCTTTGATGCTGGCCGCGTTTTTCAGCACCCACTGGTAGGCGGCGAATGAGTCGTTGTGGGCCGTGGGAAACTTATGCTCTGGCCCCTGGCGGTAGTCAACTGAGACCACCACGGCCCCGGTTTTTTCGCACAGTGCCTGCGTGGAAGCGCCATACGTGTCGAGGTTGGCAATGACCCAGCCGCCGCCGTGGTAGTACACGAGCACGGGATACGGAGCCGTACCGCCTTTGGGCGTGTAAATGCGGGCCTTCACGCCGGGCGCTACGGTCTGGCTCATGGTGTCGCAGTTCATGGGCGGCACGGGGATGTTGCTGGCGCGCATCTGCTTCATGGCAGCATCGGCCGGGCTGGGTTGCTTGCGGGCCTGCACGGCGGTGAGCTCGGGCAAGGGCTTGTTGTTGAAGCTCATTAGCTGCTCGATAACGGCCTGCATCTCAGGCTTGAGGTTGGGGCCCCAGGCGGGCGTGGGGCCGGTAGGCTTCACAATGCCAGCAGCGTTGGCCGTTACAGCCGTGCTGTCGGAAGCGTCATTGGTTGCTTCCGACACGACGGTGGCGGTTTTGTCGGCTTCGGTGGCGGTGGGCTGGCTGTTGCAGCTGCTCAGCAGCAGGCCGCCGACTACTGCACAGGCGAGCGATGGGAGAAAACGATGGTTCATTAGAAAGTGCTGGGCTGGTTGAATGAAATGAAATAAGTGCAAATGCTTACGGAGGAATGAACCTGAGGTTGATGTTTTTGCACTTTGGGGCGCTTTTTCAGAAGTCACGTTTGTTGCCTCTTTTTTTAATTTGAATGCATTAGGCAGGAATCAGATTAGCACAGGTATTCCCGTTATTTCACCATTCGATTTTAGGTTTATCTTTTTTTAATAAAATAGCAGAAACAGCTCACTATTTACAGATTATGCTATGCTATCAAGCTGCTACCCAGTAAATTTGGGTTGGCTATCAATCTACCCTGAGTACAAAATGAAAAAAAATTACGCTTTCGTACTACTACTGGCGCTGCTGCTGGGCATTCGGCCGGCAGCTGCCCAAACCACTTCCAAAAAGATAGTTCTTCAGGCCTTTTGGTGGGATTATTACAATGACACCTACCGCTTCAAGTGGGCCGACTACATTACGGAGCTGGCCCCGCGCCTGAAAAGCCTGGGCATTGACGCGGTATGGATTCCGCCCACACCGAAGAACAAGAACGCCACCAACGACGTGGGCTACTCGCCTTTCGACCACTACGACCTGGGCGATAAATACCAGAAGGGCGACGCCCGCACCCGATTCGGCTCGAAGGACGAGTTTTTGCGCATGGTAGCGGTACTGCACGCCAACGGCATCGAGGTTATTCAGGACGTGGTACTCAACCATGTGGACGGCGCCGGCGCCAGCAACGGCGACGGCGGCCAGGACCCGGACAGCTACTCCATGCAAAGCAACGGCGGCTACAAAACTTTCCGCTACTCGTCGTTTGGCACGCCCCTGCCCCAGCTGGAACCCGAAACCGCGGCCGAGTACCTGAGCCGCCGGGGCCGCTGGTCGAAAAACTACACCAACTTTCACCCCCACCTGGGGCACAACAGCACTTCCGGCGCCCTGGCCGAACCGTTGTTCGGGCCAGATTTCTGCTTCGGCGGCGATGGCGGCAACGACGGCTACGGTGGGCTGAGCGGCGCCATCACCAGCCAGTTTGCCAACGCCTACAACCCCACCCAGGGCAGCGGCTACTCGCGCAACGAGGCCCGCAAGTGGATAGTATGGATGAAAAAGCAAACCGGGGTGGACGGCTTCCGCTGGGATGCCGTGAAGCATTTTTCCTACGCCGTGCAGCAGGATTTGAGCTTCAACCTGAAGTATAACGCCGGCTGGGCCAGCGGCGGCGAAACCATGTTTAACGTGGGCGAGTACGTGGGCAACAAGGGCGAACTCGACGGCTACACCACCAGTGTGAACGGACAAAACGGCGGCAGCGACTTCCTATTTGGCACGTTTGACTTTGGCCTGCGCGAGGGAATCTACAGCATGGTGTACAGCAACGGAAGCTTTGATATGGGCAACCTGCCCAGCCGCCAGCAAGACCAGCGCGTGGCCTACTATGGTGCTTCCAATACCTACGTGCACCGCACGGTGCCCTTCGTGAACAACCACGACACCTTCCGGCCCCAGGTGAGCAGCACCGGCAACTACACGGGCTGGAACTCGGGCAACGAGCTGGCCCCGCATATCGACCCGTTTGAGCCCCGGCTTTCGGCCGCCTATGCCGTGGCGCTATCTATGGACGGCTCGCCGCAAATCTTCTTCGAAGACCTGTTTAACATCGGCGGCACCGGCAAGCGCTTCAACCACGTGCCCACCAATACCACCGACCTGCCCGTGCGCAGCGACCTGGAAAACCTCATCTGGTGCCACCAGAATCTGCACTTCAAAGACGGCGCCTACAAAGTGCGCTACCAGGCGCAGGACCACCTCGTGATTGAGCGCAGCAACAAGGCTCTCATCGGCGTGAACGACCAGTTCAATAACTGGCAGAATAACGACGTGCAGACGGATTTTGCCGTCGGCACCCGCCTTCGCGACTACTCGGGAGCCAATGGCAACGACATCAAGACGGTGTACCAGGGCAACGACGGCAACAAGTACGTCAACATCAACACGCCGCCCTGCAACGGCTCGGCCGCCCAGGGCCGGCGCGGCTACTCGGTGTGGGCGCCCGAAAACCAGGGCACGACTTAC
>JAYSZD010000168.1:0-5129 GCA_043738185.1 Hymenobacter sp.
AAGCCCAGCCGCGCCCGGAAGATATCGACGCGCGCTTCGGCCCCCACCCGCACGTTGATGGCGCTTTGGTAGCGGGCTTTGATGTCGCTGTTTTCGGCGGTGAAGGAGTAGATGGTGCCGTTAACATCATTTTCATCATTACCCAAGCGGGCTTGACCATAATTGACGTATTCCACATCCCCCGTCACAAAGCCATACTTCCCTAAGGTCACGGCCACGCCGCCATTGGCCCGAAACGGGGACGTGAGGGCATAAGCATTGTCGGGAGCCCGGTAGGCCACGGTCGTTTCGCCGATGGGCAGGTCCTCCGGGATATTCTCGGAGCCATCAACGCTAAAATCCGACGTCAGGCTTTCCGTGTAAGTGTCGGTGAGGCGGGTATAAGTCGGCGTTTGTATCGAAGCCCCCACGCGTACCACGTCGGTAGCGCGGTAAATCAGGCCCACGCGGGCGTTGATGCCCGTGCCTTGCGTGGTTAGCTCAGAGCGGCTGCGCAAGCTGTTGAAGTAGGTGTTGGGGTCGTCGTCGGTTTCGGTGAGCACGCGCACTTCATTGAACCGGGAGTTCACGATGCCAATCGCACCGCCGATGTAGAGCCGGTCGCGGTAGCTGGCCCCATAGCCAAAGTCAAACTGAGTAGCCGAGCCCGAATTAGTAACCGTCTCGCCTTGATTAAGCCGGCCGCCCTGCCGCCGTAGTATTAGCGTCGAGTCTTTGCCGTTTGGTCCTGAGATAACATTCGCCAGGTACGCACCATAGACCAGGCCCAGCGATGAATCATAATCATTAGCGTCAACCTGACCGTCTAGGTCATCAAAAAAGCCCTGCTCTTGCTTTCCGAATGGTGGCTGGAAAGACGACAGAAACGACTGGTTGTTATTTATCGTGCCCTGGTAGCTGGTAGCCGTGTTAAAATCCGCCAGCCGGGTAAATCCCAAGGCCAGCGAGCCGGCGCGCCAGTTGGTGGTCTGGTCATCATCGGGGCGCCGCACGGTGAATACCAAGCCGCCGCTGGCCATGTGGAAGCTGTTTTTCGTAGCGTCCTGCCCCGCCGAAGAGTTGCCGTCGATACGGCCACTACTCTGCCCGAAGCCCACGCCGGGCGTGAAATGCACCTCCGATTTCTGGTACATACCCAGGCCGGCGGGGTTGCTGGTGAGGTTGCCAAAATCGGCCCCGAGGGCTACGTTGGCCCCCCCTATGCCCAGCGTGCGGGCAGGGCCGCCAAACTGGAGGCGGGAGTAGCGTAGCGCATCAATTGGGCCTTGGGCAAAGGCGTGGCCCGCCTGCCCGGCTACGAGGGCCAGGCTAAGCCAGATAATCCGTTTTTTCATGGGGTAGGAAGAAAAGGAGCCGGCCGTTGGGTCGGCTCGCTTGGGAAAATATTTTGCAGAAAAATACCAGTGCCAAACCTAGTTTACCCGGCCCCGACCACCACCGGACGAACGGCCGCCGCCACTGTTGCTTCCGCCGCTATTGGATGGCGGCGAATACGAGGGCTGGCTGGGCTGCCGATAATCTTCCTGCTGGCGGGGCTGCTCGTAGGTGCGGCGCTGGCGGGTGGGCTGCTCTACGTTTTGAGCGTTTGAATTGCCAGGAGCCGTACGGGTGTCGGGGCTCTGGAACAAGCCGGCGCGGCGCCGCTGCGTTTCCTGAGGCTGGGGCGTTGGTGCTGGTTGCGGCGGCCGCTGGTCGGGCATTGCCTCAATAGTGCGCTGGCGGTCGCCGGTTTCCTCACGCACCACGCGGCGCGTTTGTTCGGGCTGGGTGGTCATGTCGCGGTACACGGGCTGCTCGCTGCGACGGCGAGGCTGGTTGTAAGCTTCGGAGCCAGTGCGTGTGCGGGTATCGCCCGAAGGATTGGCGGTAAGCGCCTCAGACCGCATCCGGCCTTGCTCCATGGGAACATTCGAGCGGGCTTCTTCGGTCCGGGCACGGCCCCTGGTCGTTACGCCACCGGAAGCACCGTTGGTCCCAACTGGCCGGGCTCCCGACGTGTAGCGTACATCCGAAGCCCGGTTGTTGCGGTGGCCGTAGGTGCGGTTGCTGCGCCCGCCCTCGTTGCCGTTGTAGCGGTTGCCATTGTAATGGTTGCCGTAGCCAAAGTTATTGCCATAAAAGCTGTTGCCGTAGTATCCGCCCCGGCCATAGTACCCGCCATAGAACGACCCACCATAGCAGAAAGGGTCGTAGAAACCGCCGCCGAAACCGCGGCCAAAACCACGCCCGTAGCCGCCAAACCCGCCGTAGCCCCAGGGCCGGCCAAAGCCGATGCTGATGTTCAGGCTTGGTCCGAAACCATAAAACGGGCTGTAGAAAGGGTCAAAAAAGGGGTCGTAGAAGCCATAAGGCGAGAATCCGCCGACGCCCATGCCCCAGGCACTGGCATAGTTGAGGTTGGTGTAGGCGCTGTAAGGCGTGTAGTAGCTCACGCCAGGGCCGTTGTTGGGCAGCCCCTGCATGTAGGTGTAAGTATTGTCGTAATTGCTGTCGTAGTATTCATCCGACCCGCTGCTTTGGCGCGGGGAGGTGCTGGCCGTATTGCCGTTATAGTCCGGGTTGGTGGCCTCCTCGGCGTATTCCTGAGTGCGAGTCGGCGCGTTGTCGGCTACGGATTGGGCCTGACGGACGATGGCCGTGGTGCGGTCCTTAGAAGAATAGTAGACGCCGTCGTCTTCCGACGTGGCGAGCCCGGAGGTGCTCGCACAACCACCCAGCGCGAGCAGGGCCAAGGCGGGCAAGAGAGCGGTGAGTGGGTTTTTCATGGTTGAAAAATAGAGAGTGGACGGGCTTACGGTAAAGTAACGACGCAAATGACGGAGGCTGGCGCAACGACTAATGCTCGGTGGCAGCTTGGTAATCAGCAACCAAAGAGGAAAGGTGCAAATGCCAGGGCAGTACCACTCACGCAACAATTAGTGCCTGAGTACGAGGTCCGCCCATTAATAACGTAATTTGACCCCGAAACGGTGCCACTGATTCAAGTCAAATCTTATACCAGAATCAGGAACTTTTTCAATTAACTATAAGATGCCCCCCATGAGCAAAAAGTTGCCTACCCGCCAAGAAGATTACTCGCTTTGGTACAATGAGTTAGTGAAGCGCGCTGGCCTGGCCGAAAACTCAGCTGTGCGCGGCTGCATGGTCATTAAACCTTACGGCTATGCCATTTGGGAAAAAATGCAGCGCCAACTCGACGATATGTTCAAGCGCACCGGCCACGAAAATGCCTATTTCCCCATCTTCATCCCGAAAAGCCTTTTTGAAGCCGAGGAGAAAAACGCCGAAGGCTTCGCTAAAGAGTGCGCCGTAGTAACCCACTACCGCCTCCAGACCGACCCCGACAACCCCGGCAAGCTGCGCGTAGACCCCACCGCCAAACTCGAAGAAGAGCTGGTGGTGCGGCCCACTTCGGAAGCTATTATCTGGAGCACCTACAAAAACTGGATTCAGAGCTACCGCGACCTGCCGCTGCTCATCAACCAGTGGGCCAACGTGGTACGTTGGGAAATGCGGACGCGTCTGTTCCTGCGCACCGCCGAGTTTCTGTGGCAGGAAGGCCACACGGCCCACGCCACCGCCGAAGAGGCCGTAGCCGAAACCCGCCAGATGCTCGATGTGTACGCCGAGTTTGCCGAGGAGCACATGGCCCTGCCCGTAGTGAAAGGCGTGAAAACACCCAACGAGCGGTTTGCCGGCGCCGAAGACACCTATTGCATCGAGGCTTTGATGCAGGACGGCAAGGCCCTGCAAGCCGGCACCAGTCACTTCCTGGGCCAGAACTTCGCCAAGGCTTTCGACGTGACGTTTGCCAATAAGGAAGGCGGTCTGGAGCACGTATGGGGCACTAGCTGGGGCGTGAGTACCCGTCTGATGGGCGCGCTAGTGATGGCGCATTCCGACGACGAAGGCCTTGTGCTGCCGCCCAAGCTGGCGCCCATTCAGGTGGTCATCGTACCGATTTATAAGTCCGGCGAGCTTGACGCGCTGCTGGAGCGCATCAAACCCATCCAGATGGGCCTTATTGCCCGGGGCATTGCCGTGAAGCTGGACAGCCGCGACACCGAGCGTCCCGGCTTCAAGTTTGCCGAGTGGGAGATGAAGGGCGTGCCCGTGCGCCTGGCCATTGGAGCCCGCGACCTCGACAATGGCACCGTGGAAGTAGCCCGCCGCGACACCAAAGAGAAAATGACCCTGCCGCTGGCAGATATCGTGGCCAGTGTGGACCAGTTGTTGGTAGATATCCAGACGAATATCTACCAGAAGGCTAAGGTATTCCGCGAAACCCATACTACCCGCGTCGACAGCTACGACGAGTTTAAGCGCGTGCTCGACAACGAGGCCGGTTTCGTGCTGGCGCACTACGACGGCACTTCCGAAACGGAGGAGCTTATCAAGACCGAAACCAAAGCCACCGTGCGCTGCCTGGCCCTGAACGAGCCCGACGAGGACGGCGTGTGCATGGTGACCGGTCAGCCCAGCGTGCGCCGCGCATACTTCGCCCGGGCGTACTAAAAATTCCATTAATTGGATAACCAGATTTTTCGCATAAATAACCAGGATAAATTTTTATATTAGCAATTGAAAGGGCTGCGCAATTGCGCAGCCCTGCTTTTTTACTTTCTATGCGTGCATTTTTATTCATTCTGATGATGGCGGCCGCCGTTGCTGGCCACGCCCAAACCCCCACCCCGCTCGTAGTGCCAGCCCGAGCAGCGGCAAAACTCGAAAAGGTGCTTAAAAAGACCCAGGACTGGGTAGTAACCGATAAGAAACCAGGGCTTTTGCCCGTGGAGGCGCGGCCCACCGTCAACCGCGTTCTGGTGCAGTCGACCACTGAGTTTTTGGCCCTAATCGCAAATAATCCCACCAAGGAATCTTGTTTGCAAATCCTTAATTCCGGCCTGAATGAGCTTCATCCCTTAGTGAAGACGGCGGGAGAACGCCAGGAACTGGCCCTCTACTACCAGAACTTGCTGGACATTGTGGGGCTGCCCAGTTCCGATGGGTTGCTGAGCGCCTTTGTGAAAAAGAGGCCCGCCGCAGCCGGTGCCAAGCGCCCGGCTAAGGTGGGCAGTCGTTAAGCAGGCCGCTGCGTATCTTTAAGAAACTTCTTTCCTTCTTTTTCC
>JAYSZD010000169.1:0-2090 GCA_043738185.1 Hymenobacter sp.
GAGCAGTGGCTGAACGCCGCTCAGGTGGAGCAGCTGGGCTACGGGCGACACTTCGCGGCCCTCACCGCCGACAACCTCCGGGCGTTTCTCTACGGCCTGGCCGGGTTTGAGGCGGTTCTGGCCGGCTACGAGCAAAACGGTAACGAAACGCTTTTTGCGAAGCTCGACCAAGCCCTGCTGGCCCTGACCGCCGAAACCGCCCGTGCCGGAGCAGCCCGATAGGAATTTGATTCCGTACTTGACGCCCCGCTTCGGCCAGTGTAATCCCGGCCCGCTGCTGCTTCATTCTTCCCCGACTATGCCCATTCGTTCCCTTCGCCTCTGGCCCCTGCTGCTGTTGCTCACGGCCTGCGCGCGCACGCCCCGCCCCAGCGCCGCCCTGGCAAATAAGTACCATGACCCCATCAACCGGCAGATTGGCACGGCCCAGGATGAGCGTGATACCGCCGCCCTACTCCCGTTTCTGACTAACGCCAACCCTGCCTACCGGCGCGAGGCGGCTCTGGCCTTTGCCTCGGTGCAGGCACCGGCCGCTGTGGCCGGCCTGCTGCCGCTGCTGCGCGATGCCGACCCCGGCGTGCGCCGGGCCGCCGCCTACGCCCTGGGCCAAACCGGCGACAGTACCGCCGTGGACAGCCTGCGCGCCCGCACCCGCCTGGAGCCCGACCCCGTGGTGCGCCGCTACGTGTACGAGGCCCTGGGCCGCACCGTCACCCGCCGCAGCCTGCCCGCGCTGTGGGCCGTGGGCGCGTTGAACGACACCGCGCGCGTAGCCGCCCTGGCCTGGGGCCTGAGCCGCGCCGCCCTGCGCGGCATCAGCTCGCCCGAAAGCATTCGCCAGGCGGTGCTGGTGCTGAACACGCCTAAATTGCCGGTGCGCGCCCGGTTACTGGCCGCGGCGGGCCTCTCGCGCACCCGTGGCTACGACGCCGACCTGGCTCAATTGACGCAGGAAACCCTGCTGCGGCTGGCGGTGAAAGACCGGTCGTATGCCGTGCGGGCCGCGGTGGCGTCCACGTTGGGTAAAATCGCGGCCTTGCCGGTTTCGGCAGCTGCCAGGGCGGCGGGGAGTCCGGCGGCAACGCTGGCCCGCCTCACCGTGAATGACAGCGACTACCGGGTGCGGCTGAGCGCCATCCGGGCCCTGCCATTTGGCCCGGAAACCTATGCTGATAGCCGTAAGGCCGTGTTCTATGCCCTCAGCCACGACCAGGCCCCCGTGGCCCTCACGGGCGCCGAGTGGCTGCTGGCGCATGCCAAAGGCGAGTCCGGCCCGTTGCTGGCCGCCCTGGCCGATGGTAATAAGCAAGCCTCGGCCAGGGTGCGGGCCGCGCTGCTGCAAGCCGCCGTGCGCCACGCCAGCCCGGCTTCACGGCCCAGCCTCACCGAAACCATTCGCAAGCGGTACGCGGCTGCCCCAACGGTGTACGAAAAAGGCTTTTTGCTGCAAGCATTGGCCGAAGACGTAACTTCTTTCGACTTCGTGCGGGCCGAAGCCGCCGCGGGCGGGCCGTCGCCAGTGGTGGCGGGCTACGCGCTGGGCGCCCTGCTGGCGATGCGCCGCGATGCCGCTTTCCCCGCCGCACGCCACCCCGATTTTGCCGCTGCCATGCGCCAGGCCCTGGCCTCTGGTGATGTGGCCCAGATAGGCACGGCGGCCGAAGCCCTGGGCGATGCCAAGCTGTATCCCGCAACGCAGCCCGCCGACCTGGCAGCGCTGCGCGCCGTCCAAACCAAATTGCGGCTGCCCACCGAAATCGAAACCTGGCAGCAGCTCCAACGGGTCATCGATAAGCTAACCCAAGCCCCCACGCCCACGCCCTCGCCGCTGGCCACGGCCGCGCAGCACCCCATCGACTGGGCGGTGGTGCAAGGGGTGCCGCTGGGCCAGCAGGTGCGCCTGCGTACTTCCAAGGGCATTATCATCTTGGAGCTGAAGCCCAACGAAGCGCCCGGTGCCGTGGCCAGCTTCGTCACGCTTGTGGGGCAGAAATTCTACGATAACCTGTATTTCCACCGCGTGGTGCCCAATTTTGTGGCCCAGGGCGGCGACCCGCGCGGCGATGGCAACGGCAGCGCGCCGTACAATC
>JAYSZD010000170.1:0-2088 GCA_043738185.1 Hymenobacter sp.
AGCGGCCCAGGTTCCAGGGTTTCTCCTCGCCCACGCGGTTGATGCAGCCCATGAAATAGCCGTTGGCCGCCGCGTGGGCGGGCTGCTCCAGCTTCCAGAGATACTGCGAGAGGCCGGCCACGGTGGCCGAGGGGTTGTACACGATTTCGGCCCCGTTGAGGCCCAGCACGCGGGCGCCGTCGGGGAAGTGGCGGTCGTAGCAGATGTACACGCCGATTTTGGCGTACTTGGTCTGGAAAACGGGGTAGCCCAGGTTGCCGGGCTTGAAGAAGAATTTCTCCCAGAAGCCGGTGGTGTGGGGAATGTGGTTTTTGCGGTACTTACCGAGGTAGGTACCATCGGCGTCAATCACGGCGGCGGTGTTGTAGAGGAAGCCGGCGGCTTCGCGCTCATACACGGGCACTATCATCACCATGTTGTACTTCCTGGCGTACTCGGCCATGCGGTCGGTCGTCGGACCGGGCACCGACTCCGCCGAGGCGTACCAGGCTTTGTCCTGGCCGGGGCAGAAATACGGGGTGTTGAAAATTTCCTGCAAACAGAGAATCTGCACGCCCTGGCGGCCGGCTTCCTCAATCAGCGGAATGTGCTTGGCTTCCATGGCAGCCTTTATTTCTTCGATGGTGCCTTCGCCTTCGGTCATCGGCAGGCTCATTTGGATGAGGCCGGATTTAATAATTCTGGGCATTGGGGAGAGAGTTGGGTTTCGCGCAGAGTCTCGCGAAGTTTTAAATTAAGTTTCGCAACATTTTTTGCAGGTCTTTGCGAAATTTAATTTAAAAACTTCGCGAGAATCTGCGCTCATATGTTTGTTTTACCGCGTTTGATAAACTGCCCGTAGCCTTTCGAAATCTTCGTTTCACCGGCATCTACAGCAACTTTTCCGCGCAGTAGTACGGTGTCTATTTTGCCGGTAACCTGCCAGCCTTCGTAGGCCGAGTAGTCGCAATTCATGTGGTGGGTATTGGCCGAAATAGTGTGTTTTTTGTTTGGGTCAACTATTATCAAATCCGCATCGGCCCCGATACTGATGGTGCCTTTGCGCGGGAACATGCCGAAGATTTTGGCGGCGTTGGTGCTCGTCACTTCCACGAATTTCTGCGGGGTGATGCGGCCTTTGTTCACGCCTTCCGAAAACAGCAGTTCCATGCGGTGCTCGATGGCGGGATGGCCGTTGGGTATCTTCGAGAAGTCGTCCTTGCCCATCAGCTTCTGCTCCCACATAAAGGGGCAATGGTCGGTGCCCACCACGTTCACCAGGCCCTGGTTGATACCGGCCCACAGCGTGGCTTGGTCCTTTTTCTCGCGCAGCGGCGGCGACATCACCACTTTGGCCCCGTTGGCCTCGTCCTCATACAGGCGCGCATCAAGCAGCAGGTACTGAATGCAGGTTTCGACCAGCACGCGCTGGTTGCGCTCGGTGGCGCGGCGCACCTGATTGAGGGCGCCCTCGCAGGTGAGGTGCACGATGTAGGCATTCACGCCCGTGTAGTTGGCAATGTCGGCGAAGCGCCCTGACGCTTCGGCCTCCGTTACCTCGGGCTGCGAGAGGTAGTGGTAAAGCGGGGTGAGTTTGCCCTGCGCCCGGTGCTGGGCGATGAGCGTGTCAATCATGTCGCCGTTGGTGGCGTGGGCCGTTACGAGGCCGCCGTGCATCTTCACTTCCTGCATCAGGCCCACCATCTGCGCGTCGTCAATCATGAGCGCGCCCTTGTAGGCCATGAAGGTTTTGAAGGAGGTGATGCCTTCGGCAATCATATCCTTTATCTCCTCCTTCGTGTCGGGGTTAAAATCCGTCACGGCCATGTGAAAGCTGTAGTCGCCCACGGCGTTGCCGGTGGCGCGGCCACTCCATTCCTCGAAAGCCGAACGTAGCGAATTGCCCTGCTTTTGCAGGATGAAGTCGATAACGGTAGTAGTGCCGCCGTGCAGCGCGGCGCGGGTGCCGGTTTCATAGGTATCGGAACTGAAGGTGCCCATAAATGGCATCTCCAAATGCACGTGCGGGTCGATACCGCCGGGCATTATCAGCTTGCCGGTGCAGTCGATGACCTCCGCGCCCTCGGCTGAGAGGTTGCGGCCGATGGA
>JAYSZD010000171.1:0-2086 GCA_043738185.1 Hymenobacter sp.
GACCAAAGCCCCGGCGGCAAGCTCTCCGAAATGAACTACGACCTGCACACCGGCCAGCTGCTGGGGCTGGGCGGCAAAATCGTGGCCTTCCTGGGCAGCCTGCTTGCCGCCAGCCTGCCTGTGACGGGCACCCTACTCTGGTGGGGACGCCGCAACAAAAAGGTTAAGCCGAAAGCGCGAATTCCAGCCTCTGCCAGCGCTTAATCAACATGGTTTCCACAACAAAAAAGCCCGTCGGATGACGGGCTTTTTTGTTGCGAATCAGTGCGAAGCTTAGCAGTACTCTTCGAACGCGCCTTGCAGATTGTTCACGATGCGCATGGCGTCGGAGCCTTCGATGTGGTAGCGCTCAATCATGTGCACCAGCTCGCCGTCCTTGAACAGGGCGATGCAGGGCGAAGAGGGAGGGTACGGGAGCAGGTGCTCGCGCATCTTGGCCACGGCTTCGGTTTCCATGCCAGCAAATACGGTCACGAGCTTGCCGGGCTTTTTGTCGGCGCTGGCCAGGGCCATTTTCAGGGCCGGACGGGCCTTGGCGGCGGCGCAGCCGCACACCGAGTTCACGGCTACCAGCACGGTGCCTTCGGTCGAAGCCAGCGCGGAATCCACTGCTTCGGGAGTCATCAGTTGCTCAAAGCCAACCTCGGTGAGGTCCTGGCGGATGGGCGCCACCATGTATTCGGGATAAACTGCCATTGTCTTATGAGTTAAAAAGCGGCGGGGCCGCGTGCGGTGCAAAAGTACGAACGGCTAAAGTATCGGCGGCGGCAGAAAGTTTCGGGGTGACAAGGACGTATCAGATAACTATTCCGCAGCCAACTGCTTTTACCAATTGGCCGATGCTACACCGCCCGGCTCTCCCGCTTACTACTACCATCATTCCTCATGGACACTACCATAGCAACCACTTTCCGCCGCATCTTTCAGGTTATCGACGGCAACAAGAAGGCCGTGGGCGACGGCTTCCAGGTGACCAGCCCCATGCCGGGGCCGCGCATCCGCCAGCTCAGCCCCTTCCTGCTCATCGACCACATCGGCCCCATGCCGGTGGCCCCGAGCGAGAAACCCCTGGGCTCGCCGCCCCACCCCCATCGCGGCTTCGAAACCGTGACCATTATGTACCAGGGCGTGCTGGCCCACCGCGACACGGCTGGCCACGCCGGCAACATCGGCCCCGGCGACGTGCAGTGGATGACGGCCGGCGCCGGCCTCATGCACGAAGAGCTGTACGAGAAGGAATTCACCCGCCAGGGCGGCACGCTGGAAGTGGTGCAGCTGTGGGTGAATATGCCGAAGAAGGACAAAATGACCCCGCCGAACTACCAGGACATCCGCTCTTCGGCCATCGGCACCCTGCCCACGCCCGACGGCAAAGGCACCATCCGCGTGATTGCGGGCAGCTACGAAGGCGTGAGTGGCCCCGCCAGCACCTTCTCGCCCATGACCATGCTCGATGTGCACCTGCCCAAAGGCGCCGAGCTGCCCCTGCACCTGCCCGCCGACTACAACGTGGGCCTGTACGTGGTGAAGGGCGACGTGCTGCTGCACGGCAACCGCCCCGCCGCCACCAAGCAGCTGGTGGTGCTGGGCTGGGACTCGGAAACAGCCCATATCACCGCCACCGAAGACAGCATCGTGCTGGTGCTGGCCGGCGAGCCCATCGAAGAGCCCCTGGCTACCTACGGCCCGTTTGTGATGAACACCAACAAAGAGCTGGTGCAAGCCATTGCCGACTTTGAAGCCGGCGCCATGGGCCGGTTTGAGGACGACGAGTAAGCGCAGAACAGACTGAAGCCAAGTTACAGGACGGTCATGCTGAGCGCAGCCGAAGCATCTCTACCACGCCACTAATCAATTTTAGTGCAGCGGTAGAGATGCTTCGGCTGCGCTCAGCATGACGTTCTTTTTATCTCCGGCTGGTGCTACCGCTTGCTGTACCGCGCGCCGAAAAAGTCGCCCTTGTTCCACGTCGGGCGTGCGGGGTTTTGCGCCACCTGGTAGCCGATGAGAAAGCAGAGTTGGACGTACTTCTTGCCGGCTTCAAAGTCGAATGTGCCGTTGATGTCGTCCTGGGGCTTGTGGTAGG
>JAYSZD010000172.1:0-2086 GCA_043738185.1 Hymenobacter sp.
TGGGGCCGGATGCCGGCCATGGACGTGTCGGACGTGTTCTACAACAAGTTCCTGACCAACGGCCAGGCGCAAGCCTACTTCAAGGATGCCCAGCCCGGCGAAGTCGTGCGGCTGCGCATCATCAACGGCGGCACGTCTTCGTATTTCCACCTCCAGTACGCGGGCGGGCCGATGCAGGTCGTCGCGGCCGATGGCAACGACGTGGTGCCCTTCGCGGTCACCAAGCTGGAAATTGCCACGGGCGAAACCTATGATGTGCTTGTCACCGTGCCCGCCGTCGGCGCGGCTGAGTTGCGGGCCACCTCGTCGGACGTGTCGGGCTACACCTCCGCCTACTTCGGCCAGGGCGAGACGATGCCGGCCCCCGACCTGCCCAAGCTCGACTACTTCCAGCTGACGCGCGAGATGAACCAAATGGGCCCGATGACCGGCCTGCGCGCGAAAGGGGCCGGCCAGATGGGCGTCAAAAAAGCCGCCGCGCCGGGCATGAAGGGCCAAGCCCCAGCGAACAGCGGCGACCTGCAGGGCACCGGCGGCATGAGCAGCATGAGCGGCATGAACATGCAGCACGGCCCCGAGCCGGCTGCGCCTGTGCCCACGCCCGCCAACCGGCCGCTGAACCGGCAGCAGCGCAACGGCCTAAGCATGGGCAGCCTGCAAGATCAGGGCAGCGGCATGGACATGGGCGGCATGGCCGGCGAGTTCAACTACAACCGGCTGCGCGCCTTGCGCCCCACCACCCTGGACTCGACCAAAAAGTGGCGCGAAATCAATCTCACGCTGACCGGCAACATGCTGCGCTACATCTGGTCGTTCGACCACAAAACCCTGTCCGTGGCCGATGCCATCCCCATCCGCAAGGGCGAGAACGTGCGCATGTTGCTCCAAAACCTGACCATGATGCGCCACCCCATGCACCTGCACGGGCACGTGTTTCGCCTCGTCAATGCCCAGGGCGCGTACTCGCCCATGAAAAACACTTTTGACATTCCGTCGATGAGCGTCGTCACCATCGAGTTTGACGCCAACGCCGAGCAGGACTGGTTTTTTCATTGCCACACCCTCTACCACATGGCCGCCGGCATGAGCCGCGTTGTCGCCTACGAGGGCAGCCCGCCCAACGAGTTTGCCAAAACGGGCTACAAAGTAGCCAAGGCCGGCGACAACGCCCGCTACCTGTGGGCCGACCTGGCGGTGCATTCGCAGGCCACGTTTCTGGAAGCCAACTTCTCCAACAACAAGTACGCGCTGGAATTTGAGGGCCGCGTGAACTACCAAGGCGGCTACGAAACCGAAACCCACCTGCTACGCTACCTCGACAAGCGCCAGTTTTGGGCCGGCTTCGTCGGGTACGACTTTCGCGACAACAAAACCCTGCGCGCCGCCACGGACAACGCAGGCGGCAACCGCCGGACCATGCAGAACAACCGCAACTTCCGGCGCCAGGCCGAAGTCGGCCTGTACTACCTGCTGCCGATGCTGGTGCGGGCCGAGCTGCGCACCGACCTGACCGGCCAGCTGCGCCTGCAACTCGAACGCCGCGACCTGCCGCTGAGCAACAACGTCTTCGCCGACCTGCGCGTGAATTCGGACCGCGAGTACCTGCTCGGCGTCCGCTACATGGTGAGCAAATACGCTTCACTCAGCACCAACTACGACAACCAGTACGGGTGGGGCGCGGGCTTGACCTTCCATTACTAAAGCTGCGGAAACTGCCATGCTAGAACGTGAGCAGGCATTATGAGGTGGTCGGGTAAAAACAGACAGTGTGAAGTCTTACCTTCCACTGCTCATGCCCGACAAAACACTCCCGAGCGGCTCGCCGCTGACCCGCAAGAAATATACGCCGGCCTTCAAAGCTGAATGCGTGCGCCAAGTGGCTGCTGGGGCCCGGCAAACCGACGTAGCTCGTGCTCAGGGCCTCTCACCCGCCTTGCTCGACCGCTGGCAGCGCCAAGCATTAGCCGAGGCAGTAGACTTGTTCCTAGACAGGGTTTGCTGTTTTCTGCGTCAGATACCAGTTCCAAATACCACAGGCGATGGCCATTATGCGGTCGTTGAACAAGTTGGATTTGTTGCGGTACGT
>JAYSZD010000173.1:0-2086 GCA_043738185.1 Hymenobacter sp.
ACTGGGCCGCACGGTGCGCACCCAGGCCCTGCCCGCGCAAGGAGCCATTGCCCACCGGCTGTCGCTGGCCGAGCTGGCTACCGGCGTGTACACGCTGCAACTGCATACGAGTGCCGGGGTACTCGTTAAGAAGCTGGTGGTGGAATAAGTTGATTCTGCCCCAACCGGGACAGCAGCCCGGAGTTTTCGCGTCCCACTGCCTCACCGGGCGGTGGGACGCTTTTTTTGCTTCTGGCCCGGTAGCGGCAGTTACTTTTACGCCGGCACGGCGGCCAGCTTTTGAATACAAGGGCCGCCACCGCGCCGGGTAATGCTTTTCAATTTTTCCTCCGCCATTATGGTACACCTCATTGGCCTCTCCGGCCGCCGGGGCAGCGGCAAAGACACCGTGGCCCGCCTGCTGCAACAGCTGCAGCGCGAGCGCCTCTGGCAGATTCGCTCTTTCGGCGACGCTATTAAGTCCGTGTGCGCGGCCCTGACCGGCGAGGACGTGGCTCCCTACTATTCGCAAAAAGGCAAAGCCGAGCTGGTGCCCACTTTCCAACGTACCCGCGGCGAAATGCTCCAGCAGGTAGGCCTGGCGCTGCGCGTGTGGGAGCCGCTGGTGTGGGTGGATGCCTTCTTTGCCAGCCTCCCGCCCGATGCCTTTGTGCTGGTACCCGACGTGCGCTTTCCAAACGAGGCCGACCCCATTCGGGCCCGCGGCGGCCTCATGCTGCGCGTGGAAGGCGACCCGCTGCAGCAGCGCGGCGACGGCACCCGCGACGACAACCACCCCAGCGAAACGGCCATGGACCACTACCCGCACTTTGCCGCCACGCTGCACAACACCGGCTCCCGCGACGATTTGATGCGCCAGGTGCGGGAGCTGCTGGGAAAGTTGTAGGGCTCAGACACTCACTCATGAATACAACTGCGCGTATCAAGCTATGGCTCCAGGCTAGAATACTTTTGCCCCTCTCGGTCATTATGCTTCTTCTTGTGCTCTGGCGTGGCGTGCAAGACTACCGAATACTGCAAACCACACCCGTAGCAGCTACTGTCAATAAATCGTTTACCAGGGAGGGAGTATTCGCTCGCTCTTATTATCTGATAATCCAGTACCAACAGCCACAACACGGCGAGTATTTCGCTTGCATTCTGGCAGACAAGGAATTAGTCAAAAATTTGCCTCCCACAACTCCCCTTACGGTCTGCTATTCTCCTGATAAGCCCCAAAGTGCCTTATTATCGAATGAGCCAATACCTAATATGCCCTTTGCCTTCGGAATAGTATTATTTGGCTTTTTGGCCTGCATCGGTCTGAATGCGCATCGTCGGCTATAACGGTGACGTTCTGAATAACACTGAGCACTACCAGAAATCCATCTTCCTACCTTTGCCCTACCACACCAAAACTCCCACGCAACCCCAAACCTGAACCTTATGGCCAACGCCTTTTTTAACGTCCCCATCCCGATTAACGAACCTGTGAAAGGCTACGCGCCCGGTTCGAAAGAGAAGCTGGAGCTGCAGCAGCAGCTCAAGAGCCTGCGCGGCCTGGAACTGGACATCCCGATGTACATCGGCGGCAAAGAAGTGCGCACGGGCAAAACCCAGCGCATCAGCCCGCCGCACGACCACCAGCGCACCATTGGCCACTTCCATGCCGGCGACGCCAGCCACGTGAAGCTGGCCATTGAAGCCGCCCTGGCCGCCCGCACCGCCTGGGCCGAACTGCCCTGGGAGCACCGCGCCGCCGTGTTCCTCAAAGCCGCCGACCTGCTGGCCGGCCCCTACCGCGCCCGCATCAACGCGGCCACCATGCTGGGACAGAGCAAGAACGCCTTCCAGGCCGAAATCGACGCCGCGTGCGAGTTGATTGACTTTTTCCGTTTCAACGTGTACTACATGCAGGAAATCTACAAGCAGCAGCCCGAGAGCCTGCCCGGCATGTGGAACCGCGTAGAGCACCGTCCGTTGGAGGGTTTTGTGTTTGCCCTCACGCCGTTCAACTTCACGTCCATTGCCGGCAACCTGCCATCTTCGGCGGCCATGATGGGCAACGTCATTGTCTGGAAGCCTGCCAACACGCAAATTTACTCGG
>JAYSZD010000174.1:0-5106 GCA_043738185.1 Hymenobacter sp.
CAATCTGGCTCTCCTCGTCCAATTCGGGCAGCGGGAGCTGCACCCCAAAGCTGGCTTTTAGCTTGGCTTGGAGCGACAAATTGCCTTCCACTTCCGCGCCCGTGTGGCGCAGCTTGAACCGTTCGGCGGCGGTGCCCCGCTCCAACAGCACCGGTACCAGCACCAGGGGCGCGTAGCGGGCTTCCTCGCTGCTTTCCGCCTCGTACCAGGTGAGCATGCCCAGCGCCAGGTACAGAATGTTCACGCCCTGCTCTTCCAGGCTGGTGCGGGCCGTGTAATACGTGTTGAGCAACCGGCTTTCCAGCTTGGCGAGCGGTTCCGCCGTTTGCAGCTTGTTGTCGCTCAGCAGGGCCAGCCGCTCGGCTTCGCTCAACAGGGCCGGCGCAGGGACAACTGCGTCATTTTCGAGGGGCTCGGCCAGCTCCACGACCGTCGCTGTGGGTGGCGTGGAAGCCGCTTTTTTCTTGGGCTCCGGGGCGGCCTGGAAATACATCGTTTTGCCCTGTCGCACCAGCACTTCGTAGGCCGGGGCTGCCTCCTCCCGCACCACCGCCACCCCCTGGGCTTTGGAAAGGCGGAAGTTGAGCAGCGGATTGCGCAAGCCCAGGTCCAGCAGCTCCTGCCGGGAAGCTTCGAGCCGAGCGGCCAAGGAGGTGATTTCTTCGGGTAGCGAAGGGGACATAAAGCGTGGGTGAACGGCGGAACCGCAACGAAAGAAACGCCCCGAAACCGGAGCGACCGTGCAACTTACCACCAACTCGTCAGACGCGCCAGCGAGTCGGATAATCCTGCTTCTTTTGCCCGTCTGGCACCGCTTCCAAACCCGCCGGCCATCGAAAGGCGACATTTGGAAAAATACGGCCCTGCCGCCGGTGCCCCGGTAAGTCCCCTAGTCATTAACGCTTTTCCAATGCCCCACCCGTTACCTCTTCCCGCCCTTTCGCTTCGCGGCAAAGTGTACCAGCTCCTGGACGCCAACGACGGGGGCAGCACCTCTCTGGAACGGAGGGTGGACGCCGGCCTGCTGGTGCTGGTGCTGATCAATGCCCTGGCCGTGGTCCTGGAATCGGTCCCGCACCTGCGCACCTCCTACGGGGTCTGGTTTACCGGGATCGAGTTGGTTTCCGTCTATGTTTTTACCCTGGAGTACGTGCTTCGAATCTGGTCCGCCGTGGAGAGCCGGCGCTACCGCCATCCGCTAACCGGCCGGCTCCGTTTTGCCCTCACGCCGTTTGCCGTGGTCGATTTCTTGGCGATCCTTCCCTTCTACCTAAGCTTGGGGGGCGTGGACCTGCGCATCCTGCGCGTCGTTCGCCTCTTCCGAATCCTGAAAATCACCCGGTACGTGAAGGCACTGGGCTTGATTCAACAGGTCGTGCGCCGTAAACGGGCCGAATTGCTGGTGACCACCGGCATGCTGGGCGTGATGCTGGTAGTGGTTTCCAGCGTGATGTACACCATTGAAAACGACGCCCAGCCCGATAAATTCGGCAGCATCCCGGACACGATGTGGTGGGGCGTGGCCACCTTGACCACGGTGGGGTACGGCGACGTGTTCCCGATTACGCCGCTCGGCAAATTGCTCAGTGGGCTCATTGCGGTGCTGGGCCTGGGCTTGTTCGCCTTACCGACGGGCATCCTGGCGGCGGGATTTGCCGAACACCTAAGCGAGCAGGCTGCTCGGGAAGAACCCAAGCACTACTGCTCCCATTGTGGCCACAAGTTGTAAACAAGTGGGCAAGCACCGTTAGATACCATTCGAAATTCTACTGATTCTCGAATAGCTCCGCTACCCCCGCCAACGGCCCCGAAAACGTGCGTTTTCGGAGCCTTTTGCAGAGAGGTTTTCCTAACGGGGACGAGCGGGTCGCGGGGGCCGCAGAATCGGCGACTCCTAGCTGCGCAACAGCTGCGTGAACAGGCGGGCATGCTCGGCGGTGAATTGGTCTTTCGGGTGCGCCACCGCGTACTCCGCCGCCGTCAGGGCCTGTTGGGTCGTGGCCAGCGCCTGCTCCGCCTGGGCCTGGGCCTGCTCGGCGCGCTGGGCGCGGGCTTTCCATTTCGTGGCCCGCGCGTTGCTCGCCGCCAGTTGGGCGGTCTGCTGGCGGGCCCGCACGGCGGCGGCCTCGGCCTCGGCGGGGTCCGCCGCGACCGGGGCCGCCGCTGTGCCCAGCACCCGGGCCTTGGCGTAGGGGCCGGGCGTGGCGTAGCCGGCGGCGGCGGCCTGCGCGGCCACGGCGTCGTACTCATCGGGCAGCAGGTTGAGCGTGAGCGTACGCCGCGGGTCGTTCTTGTAGGGCATGGACGAAAGCGCCGGAATAGGGGGCAATTCCGACCATCGGAGTCGCTCGTTGGGGCACGGTAAAGCTACGACCCCGGGGCGTATTCTCCCGGGACGGCCGGGGATATTCTCCCGTAAAGTGGGGTGTATTCTCCCGTAAAGCGGGGTGTATTCTCCCATAAAGTGGGGTGTATTCTCCCGCGTGCGGTGGGCGAATACGCCCGCGCGACGGCGGGCAGGGCCCGGCTAGTCGGACGGTTGAAACGGTAAAAGCAGTCACATGCCGTCAGAAACGGTCGCAAACACGCTCAATTTCGGGTTCCGCGGCCTGTTTTGCAAAGAGCACCGTGGCTGTTGCAGAAGTCCGCAAATGCCTTAAAAAATGCCTCAGATGGGCACCAAGCAAGTGAAAACGCTCGAAAAACGGTGTTTTCAGGCAGTTGCGAGTTCAGCAAACTACTTAGTGAGGTCTGGTGGAGACTTCTGCAACAGCCACCACCGTTAAAATGAACGCTGGTTCCTGCCAACGGCCTCACAGCAGCCTCACAGCGGCCACTGCTGGCGCAACTGTTGGTAGCCGGCGTGGCCGTCGAGCCCGGTAATCGACTCGAACATGCTCAAGAACGTGCGGACCAGCTCCGGGTCGGCCGTGTGCATGGCCCGGGCGTCGGCCAGGCGGTTGAGGTTGTACTGCCCCACGAAAATGACCAGGGCGCGGAACGGCTCCGGCGCTTCCACATCGACGCGGATAAAAAGCTGCAGCGGCAGCACCGCCAGCGGCAGGTGCGGCCCAACCCCCGCGGCTTTCTGCGCCGCGTGATCCGAAAACAGCGCAAAGGTTTCCTGCACCTGGCGCAGCGTGGCGCTGTGCAAGCGCCGGTGCGTGTCCCAGTCTGCCTCGGGCAGCGGCTCGCCGGGCCGCAGGTACTGCCACACGGGCTGCGCAAAATGCGCGAACAGGCCGTTGTCCTCCGGGGCCGGGGGAAAGCGGCCGGGTGGGTCTTCGGCCACCAAGGAAGCCAGGTAAAACTCGCGCGCGTCGCGCACCCGCTCGAGCAGCAACTCGTGGATGCGGTCGGTGAGGGCGTGCAGTTCGCGGGGGGCCGGGCTGGGCTGCGATTCGAGGAAAAACTTGCCGGTAGCGGCCGTGTCCGTCATGATGGCGAGGTACTCGCTGCCGGCTGCCTTTTCCAGAAACTCGGCCACCTCGGCTAGCACCGGCTGGTAGCCCTTGTGCAGCTCGCGGGTCGCGTCGCTGATGGTGGTGACGGCCAGCCGGATTTGCTGGTCAATCAAATGATTGGATTGGGCCAGCGCCTGGGTCTCGCGGGTTATTTCGTGCATCTGGGCCAGGGCTTGGTCGGCGTTGCGCGCGGCCTCGTGCGCGGCTTTCCAGCTCTGAAAGGCCGTGAAGAGCCCCAGGAAGGAGGCGACGCTGCCGATGACGGAGTAATGCGCGTCCAAGGCATGGTCCACAAATAGGGCGGCGGCGACGAGGGCAATGAAGAGCAGCAGGTAGAAGAAGCCACTGCGGTCGGGGTTGAGAAGGAAACGGCGAAGCATGGCCGGTATACGCGAGGAGAAGACGGGTGTCGACAAACCTCCTTTTTCGCTATTCAGACCGTGGCTGTTGCAGCAGTATGATTCGACTCGGCAGACGGGCTGTGTCACGCTTTAAGTGGGCCCAAAATGCACTAAAATCGGCTTTTTAAACCCTAGCTGGGGCTGATATAAACCTGTTTTGAGCTGTTTGCCGAGTTCTGCAACAGCCACCACCGTTTTCGTGAACACCGGGAAGCCTTAGATAAACGTTGTAGTCTAGGCTGTCCTCAACCAGTTCCCCGTGTGGATGCAATTTGCATCCCTTCCTCACGCTTGGTATCTCCGACAGGAATCCATGGCCATCGGGCTGAACCTGTCCTTTTTTTGCGTTGCTGGCGCCCTTTCCGAAGTCGGTTTCACCAAAACGCTGGGGTAGGGCGGCGAGGGCACAACCGGGCTCTTCAGACGGTGGCTTCCGCACTGGCAAAGCCGCGGACCCCCGGCCGCTACCGGCCTGTGTCCGTTTGGTCCCACTTGCGCACATCCACCAGCGGGTTGGGGTAATCGACGCCCAACCGGACGCCGAAGCGCCGTTGCTCGTCGTTAGTGAGCAGTCCCACCAAGTGTACCTGCTCGGCGGGAACGCCGGTGAGCTGGGGCAGCCAGTGCTTCACGTAGGCACCGGCGGCGTCGTAGTAGGTGGCCTGGCGCAGAATGTTGAAGTAGCGGTTTTCGCGCGGGTCGTTGCCGACGCCGGCCACGTAGAGCCAGTTGCCCCAGTTCGAGCACGGGTCGTAGTCGATGAGCTGGCTCTCGAACCAGGCCGCGCCCCAGCGCCAGTCCAGCAGCAGGTTCTTCACCAGGAAGCTGGCCACGTTTTGCCGCCCCCGGTTCGACATGTAGCCGGTGGCGAGCAACTCCTTCATGTTGGCGTCAATCAGGGGCACGCCCGTTTCGCCGAGGCGCCATTGCTCGAAGCTGTGTTGCGCCGATTTGGTGACGGCTGGCGCGCGCCACAGCGGTTCTTCTTTGAGCCCGTACGAGCGAAAAATGCGGTTGCCGAACTTCACGGCCACGAAGCGGAAATAGTCGCGCCAGAGCAGCTCAAACCCCAGCCAGTACGTCGATTCGTTCTGGGTCCGTTCGGTTTCGTAGCGCCGGATTTCGGCCAGGACGAAGCGCGGGGAAAGGCAGCCCAGCGCCAGCCAGCCCGAAAACCGGGACGAATAATCGAGCCCCAGCAGGCCGTTGCGGGTTTCCTTGTAGGTGCGGAGCAGGTCCTT
>JAYSZD010000175.1:0-2076 GCA_043738185.1 Hymenobacter sp.
GGAAGCCATGGAAATAATGGGGGACAAGCTCTCGGCCAAGCAGGCGGTAAAAGCCTACAATATCCCGCTGGTGCCCGGCACCGACGAGGCCATTTCCGATGTGGCCGTGGCCAAGCAGATTGCGGAGGAAGTAGGCTTTCCGATTCTCATCAAGGCCTCGGCCGGCGGCGGCGGCAAGGGCATGCGCATCGTGAACAATGCCGGGGAGTTTGAGGAGCAGATGCAGCTCGCCATCAACGAGGCGGTATCGGCCTTTGGCAACGGCGCCGTGTTCATCGAAAAGTTTGTGACCGGACCACGCCACATCGAAATCCAGGTTTTGGGCGACGAGCACGGCCACATCGTACACCTGTTCGAGCGCGAGTGCAGCATCCAGCGCCGCCACCAGAAGGTGATTGAGGAAGCGCCCTCGTCGGTGCTCACGCCCGAGCTGCGCGCCCGAATGGGCCAGTGCGCCGTGGACGTGGCCCGCGCCTGCGACTACACCGGCGCCGGTACCGTGGAGTTCCTGCTCGATGACCAGCACAACTTCTATTTCCTGGAAATGAACACCCGTCTCCAGGTGGAGCACCCCGTCACGGAACAAATCACGGGACTCGATTTGGTGAAGGAGCAGATTAAAGTGGCCCAGGGCGCGCCCCTCGCCTTCGCCCAAGCTGACCTCACCATTACCGGCCACGCCCTGGAGCTGCGCGTGTACGCCGAAGACCCGCAAAACAACTTTCTGCCCGACATTGGTACCCTCACCACCTACGTGCGGCCCCAGGGCCCCGGCGTGCGCGTGGACGACGGCTTTGAGCAGGGCATGGAAATTCCGATTTATTACGACCCAATGATTGCCAAGCTGGTCACCTTCGGGGCCGACCGCGCCGAGGCCATTGCCCGGATGCTGCGCGCCATCGAAGAGTTTAAAATCACCGGTATTGAAACCACACTGGGTTTTGGTACCTACGTGCTGACGCACCCCGCTTTCGTGAGCGGCGACTTCGATACCAACTTCATCCGCGACCATTTCACGGCCACTACCCTTGCTCCCACCGCACCGGACGAGGCCACGGCTAAAGTAGCGGCAGCTTTGGGCGCCTTGCTTCTCGGCGAGAAAAAACCCAAATCGGCTGCCGCAATTGGCGAAACGGGTGGCGCGGAAATTTCAGGGTGGCGCCGCAACCGGCTGGGTGTGCGGTAATGGGTATGCCTTAGAGCCTTGAGTTGGCGAGTACCAACAGCGGCGCAGGTCCCTCCTAATCATCCGTTTCCTTCCTTAATCCGTGGGTCAAACGCAAAATCCTCCCAGCCCACAATGCGAATTCGCCCGAAATCCGGGTGCAGCGTGTTGAGGACGTAGTTGTGCTCGTGAGCGATGATGGAGGACGGCACCCGCAAAATGACGGATTCCTGGCGCTGGTACCAGGCGGCGCCCATGGGCTGACACCTAGCGTAGTGGCGCGGCAACTGCCAGTCGGCAGGCATTTGGTCCAGCGTTAATTCCGCTACCGCAAGCGTTGCTGGTACATCGATGCGGATGACTTTGAAGAGACTATTGAGGCCTTCGCCGCTGCGGTGCACCACGTTTTCGAGACAGGCCAGGGCCCGGCTGCCGGCGGCGTAAATAACCCGCTGGCCGCGCAGATTCCAGCGGCCGGGATTGCCGGAGGCCACCAGTTCGCCAGCATACTTGGCTAGGCAGATGCGGTAAATTTCCACGCGCGGCCCTATGCAAAATCGCCATGGCCGATTCGGTCGACTTCATCGGCCACCAAATCGATGCCGCCGCTGGTTTCCAACAAGGCCAGCGGCGGCTGGTTGTCGAGGCCGTAGGCGGGTTTATCGAGCCAGCGCCGGAAGGCGGGCACCGAGCCAAACACTTCTTCGCCCTGACTAGCCAAGGCCAGCAGCTTTAGCACTTGCTCACTAGCAGCCGGGGCCAGGCGCTTTTTGTCCAGCCGGTAAGAACGCAGAGTTTTGGTGGTGGTGTGCAGCAAATCGGCTAATTCGTCGGCACTCAATTGCAGCAGCGCAGCCACGTCAAAAGCCGTTTTAGCCAACACGCCGGTTCGCGCGTGCATTACCAGGGCG
>JAYSZD010000176.1:0-2075 GCA_043738185.1 Hymenobacter sp.
CCAAGGGGCTGTTTGCCTTTCCTACCCAACGGTATCCAACGAGCGGAGATTAGGTCGTTAGCACCGCTTGGGGTGCCGCAGGTTTTCGTTGAACAACTCTGTGAGCGAGGGTATGCAACGCTGTTAAACCTTGTTTTTACTGCTTAGTCTCAGTTTCGCCGTTGGCGTCGACCTATTAAGGAGCGGTTGGAATCTGGTTACTTCTTGGAAGGTTTCATGAACCAATTGGCTACGGCGGCGACGGTGACGGTACTGGCAGCGGCCACGGCTGCCACCACTTTATGCCCATCAGGCGTATCCGGCGAGTTCACCAGGTTTTGAAACCGCTTGAGCGGATTGTTCTCACCGTCCTGCTCGGCTTGGGAGGTAGTCGGTACTTGGGATGAATCACTGGCCGGTGTGTCGCCGGCCTGTTGGGGGTTGGTGGTCGAGTCTTCCATAGGAGAATGAGATTGTTGCTGCATAATGTGTGCCTTTTGCGCCAGGTACGCGGCCAGCAGCAGGCCGCCGCCTAGCATTACTATAGCTACGTACTTCACGCGAGGAGTAGATGATATAATACGTTAAACGCGGGTAAGGTCCTTGGGGTTAGCATTTACCCAGCATGGTGGTTATTTATTAAGCCTAAGGGCTTGGTCGGCTGAGTGGCACGAATAAATAGCTTCGCACAGAACTAAGCGTGAGTAGATAGGCAATGGACTCCGTCTGCTGGGACTTGTCGCGTGGGGAGGTGGCTTATCCTTACGCGACGACATTTGCTATTCCTCTTTCACCTTGGTTTCACCGTTGGCATCAGCCTTCATTTTCATGGCGTCGTTTTTCACCTTCGTATCGCCGCTGGGGTCCATCTTGACCTTGCCGTCGTCGCCCTTTATTTTAGTGTCGCCGTTCTCGTCGATTTTCAGCACGCTGCCATCGGCGTTTTTCACTTTCGTGTCGCCGTTGGCATCTACTTTCACCTTGGTGCCGTCTTCGTACTTAGTCTTGTAGCCGCCGTCGGCATCGGTCTTGGTTTCGCCTGGAGAATCAGAGTAAGCGGGCGAGGAGGCAGCCGAAGCGGAGCCGGTGGCACTGCCCGAGGCTGGCATATCCGTCTCGTCGGCGTACCGGTCGTCGGCGTATTCAAGCCGGCGGGCGGTGTAGCTCTGGTACTGGGCAGGGTCGGAGAAGACAGTTTCAAACTCCGCGTCGGCGGCCGAATTAATAGTCTGCATCTGCGCGTACTGCCCGGTGGTATCCGCCGTGTGCTGGGCCCGCACTTCGGCCAGGCGGCGGGAGCGGTTGTAGTAGACGTTCTCGGCCCGCGCCACCGTGGCCGTGTCCGTAATGCTCAGGTCGGTGGCCATCTGGCGGGCAATGCGGTTGGCGCGGCTGTGGTACATGACATCGTCCGTGGTGGAAGTAGTCGTGGTGGTGTCAACCGTCGTTTCGGTGGTTTTCTCCTGCGAGCAGGAGGCCAGCGCCAGCAGCCCGGCGAAAGGCAGAACGAACAAAGAATTTTTCATAGGAAATGGGGGTAAGTACCTGAAATACAAGTGATGTTTTCTCCCTGACTTACGCCCGTAATCAGCTCATGGTTGTTTTTTTAAAAACAAGTATATGATAATCAGGCAGTTCCAAGGGCAAGGTCATGACTACCATCAGGTCGTACGCTCAGTCTAATTACTGCGCGTCACTGGGGCCGGTGGCCAGCGCGTAGCAGCCGGACGTTAGCGCATGTTGGTTTTGGGAAACTGTGCGGCTTCGGGGTGGGCGCGCAGCTCGGTGAGCAGGCGCTGAAACAAGCGGTTCTTCACCGCGCCGGCCTGCTTGGGTTCGACCAGGAAACGCACCGTCGCTTCCAGCCAGGTGTTGTCAGTGGCCCGGAAGCTCACGCTGGGCCGCTCCCGCACTTCCAGCGCATCGACCGGGGTTTCGGCCAGCAGCTCACGATAGAGCGTGACGCGCTCCATCATCTCCTCCCCGATTTCGGCCTCGACCACGCGCTTCACCACGTCGGCCACCACGGCCAGGTCGCTTTCGTAGGCCAGGTGAAACTTGATTTCGTTCCAGATGTAGGGAAACAGCGGCCAGGA
>JAYSZD010000177.1:0-5083 GCA_043738185.1 Hymenobacter sp.
ACGATAATGGGCATCAGATAACGAGTTCGGCTTCCTGGCTCAGTTCTACGCCGCGCTGGTACACGGCGGCAATCACCAGCAGCATCAACCCAATTTCCCTGCCCGGCAAGCTGCTTTCGGTATTGAGGCGCACATAGTGGCTAAGCGGCTCTGCCAAATCCGGGGTGCGTAAATCCGGAATCAGCGCCCGCAGCGCCAAGTAAGAAAACTGCTGCCCCAAATAAATGGGCCCGATTATCCAAAGGCCGAGCATGCGCAAGCGGTGCGCATTGGTCAGGGTGAAGGGCGTGGTGGGTTTCACATCCTGCAGCAACCGCCATAGCAGCCAGCAGCTCAAGCCAAAGAAAGTAGCCCAGGCCAGCGACATATAACTATCGGAGGCCCCCAGGTACAACAGCGCCAGGCGTTTCCTTGCGTTGGCCTCCTTGTAGCGAAGCAATGGAGCCTGCGGGTCGGCCACAACCTCAAAACCACTCGTGGCGACCCGAAAGGCGGGCAGTGGGCCCCGGTCTGGGCGGTGGGGCTTGCCGGCCGTGCCACCGCTTAAGCCGCTTATGAAGTCGTGGATAGCTGGGAATAGATTTGGGGTGGTAGTATTCAGCGCCAGCCGTACTTCCGGTTTCCCAGTGGCGACATCAACTGTTTTGACTATCAGAATAAGGGCCGCTGCCGATGCGCCCACTACAAAGACGACCATCACCAGCCGGCTTATGCGCAGCAAGGAGGTGAGTTTTAGAAATGCCATGAGGAGAAGGATGAGTAGTTGAGACAGCAAATCAAATGAATTATTATTGATAAACAATAATTTTATTGTGCATATCAATAAAAAAACACAAAAACTGATGTTCTAAACCTTGAGTTGCGATTAGCACCTGAGAACAGCAATACCCCATGTTTCACAGTCTGCCTAATTCCTGCACTGGGGCAAACCAACCGAACCGTGCAACCTTTGCACCCATGAATCTCCTGCAGCACTATTTCCCCGACCTCACGCCCCAGCAGCTGAAGCTGTTTAAGCAGCTGGAAACCGAATTCCGGGCCACCAACGAAACCATCAACCTCGTGTCGCGCCCCGACATGGAGAATTTCGAGGAGCGCCACTTGCTGCACTCGCTGGGCATTGCCAAAGTGGTGCGGTTTCCCAAAGGCAGTGCCGTGCTCGACGTGGGTACCGGCGGTGGCCTGCCCGGCCTGCCGCTGGCCATCATGTTCCCGGAAGTGCAATTCCACCTTGTGGACAGCATCGGCAAGAAAATCCGGGCCGTTCAGTTCATGGCCGCCGCCCTGGGCCTCGACAACGTGACGGCCGAGCAAACCCGCGCCGAACAGGTGCGCCAGAAGTTCGACTTCGTGGTGAGCCGGGCCGTGGCGCGCCTCGCCACCTTCCACCCCTGGATAGCGCACCGCTACAAGCCCCAGGGCGCCCCCGGCGCCGGCCTCTACTACCTCAAAGGCGGCGACCTGACCGAGGAAATTGCCGAATCCGGCCTGAAAGCCCGCGTGACCAACCTGAGCGACTTCTTCAGCGAAGAATTCTACGAAACTAAAAAGGTGGTTTTCGTCGCCGCGAAGTAGCGCAAGTACATCGGAGCTGTTCAAAAAGTCAGTTTTGCGAAGCATCTGTCATCCTCCATCTGGCGTCCGCTTCGCAAAATCGACTTTCTAAACAACTTCATTATCCGGTCGGACCGTTTTTCGCGGTCCGACCGGGGGCAGGCTGCCTACGCCGGCACTTCCGCCGTTAGAAACTCCACCGCGCGCCGCTCCGAGTAGTATTCGCCATCCGGCGCGCCTTCCGGGAAGCCCACGTGGCCGCCTCCCGGCGGCGTTTCCAGAAACACGAAAGACGAGCTAGCCGCCACTTCCCGGGGAAAGCAGGATGCCGGCAGAAACGGGTCGTTCTGGGCATTCACCAGCAGCGTAGGCACCCGAATGCCGCTCAGGTAGCGCCCGGAGCTGGCATGCCGGTAGTAGGCGTCGGCCGAGTCGAACCCGTGCATGGGCGCCGTATAGCGGCTGTCGAACTCCTCAAAGTTGCGCAGCTCCTCAATGCCCGAAAGGTCTACCTGGCCGGGTAGTAGCTCTGCTTTCGCGCGCACTTTCAGGCGCAGCGATTTGAGAAAACGGCGCATATACACCTGGTTCTGTAGCCGGCCAATGTGAACCGAGCTGGCCCGCAAATCAGTTGGTACCGAGAATACAGCCGCCCGCTGCACTTCGGCGGGCACGCGCGCGGGCTCCTCGCCCAAATACTTCAGCGTCACGTTGCCGCCGGCGCTGAAGCCTACGAGGTAGGCCCGCTGGTAGTGCCCCGTGGCCAGCGCATGCCGCAGCACGAGGTCCAGGTCATCGGTATCGCCGAGGTGGTAGGAGCGGAGCAGGCGGTTCATCTCGCCGCCGCAGCTGCGGTAGTTCCATGCCAGGGCATCGAGGCCGGCGCGGTTGAGAGCCCGCACCATGCCCCGCACGTAGGGCCGGGAGGCGTCGCCTTCGAGGCCGTGCGACACGATGACGAGCCCGTCGGTAGGGCGCAGCGTTGGCAAACGGCTCCAGTCCAGGTCCAGGAAGTCGCCATCGGGCAACTCCAGCCGCTCGCGTTGGTAGCTCACCTCGGGCACCGTGCGCCAGAGGCTGGGCACAATGGTCTGCAAATGGCCGTTGAACAGGTAAAACGGCGGTTGATAGCGGGATTCGGAGACGAGGGGCATGGCGCGGACAGAAGAACGAGGGATGTAGCAGCGCGATGAGTGGGCTAGTAAAGTTCGCACATAATCGGCATGCATACTAATTGAGGACGTTTGACAGCGGCAGAAAAGGGTTGCGATTGGCCGTTTCGGAGCGCTGTCAATATTTTTGAATTCATGGTTTGATATTGCCGGGCAGCTTCGTACCTTTGCCCTCCCAAACACAGACCTCAAGCATAACGCTCTTATATATTCCAACTCATGGCAAACCATAAGTCGGCCCTCAAACGCATCCGCAGCAACGAAGCTAAGCGCGTGTTGAACCGTTACCAGCACAAATCCACTCGCACAGCCATCAAGAAGCTGCGCGCTGCCACCGACAAAACGGCCGCTCAGGAGCTGCTGAAAAAGGTAACTTCGATGCTGGACCGTTTGGCCAAAAAGAACATCATCCATAAGAATAAAGCTGCTAACAACAAAAGCAAGCTGACAAAACTCGTCAACGCGCTCTAAGTGCGAGACGAGTTTAGTAGGGCCAGACTGCGCCGCCCCAAGGTCTGGTTCTACGCTCCTTAACAAAAAGCCTCACCCCGCAACGGGTGAGGCTTTTTGCGTTCCATACGGGCAGGTTGCCGCGCTATGGGCCGGGTCGTACCTTCCGGGCCTATCGTCACCTAACCTACCCTGGAAATGAAACACGCCTACCGCCGGATGCGGCCCCTACTGGTCTTACTGCTGATATTTAATGCTTTGAGCGCGGGCGCCCAGCAGTTTTGGCGCCCCTTCCGGCCGGGGGTAGTCTGCAGCTACGCCCTGCGGGATGGCACCGATGCCACGCACACGTTGCGAGTCGATTCGGCGTACCAAACGGCCGGCGGAGACTCTGTTTATACCTTCAACCGGCTGATGCGCCAGTCCGTGGGTGTGCCTGCCGATGGCGTGTATGCCAAAAGCCGAAATAACCTTTTTGGTGCGCGCCTGCGCTGGACGCCGGGCCAGGACTTTTACGTATTCGAGGCCGACGCGCAGCCCAACGTGCAAACTGCCAGCAGTCTACGAATTTATCCGCGGGTGGCAGTCGGCCAAAGCTGGGTGGCCAGCACCGCGCCCCTGCTCACCGCTACCGTGCAGGCGCGGAGTTTGCTGGCGGTGCTGCCGGGCGTGTCAGACTCGGTGGTGAGCATAGCACTGCGCGCCGGCACGGTCACTACCGGCCCCCCCCTCGTGGCCTTCACCCTGAGCCGCCGCTACGGGGTGGTGGAGGGCACGCCCTGGCTGGGCGGGGCCGCCGCCGGCACCGCAGCGAGTGCGCCCCTGCTGGCGGCCTTGCCGGCGCCGGTAGCACAGTCGCTCTATAATCCGTTGGCGTTGTTTGCGATGCGGGCCGGCGATGAATTGGGATATGTGTTTGAGCCATTTAATTATTTCAACCCGCCCGTTTGCTTACGGCGGTATACGTTGCGGCGCATCTTGGCCCGGCAGGAGCGGGCCGATAGTTTAATTATCAGCTACGAGCAGCAAACGCAGCAGCAGAACTACGGCGGCGCCGGCTGCGGCACGGCTGCCGGTACCACCACCGAACCCGTGCGCGCGGGGCGCATGGCTTTCTCCATGCTGACCGGCCGTTCGCCCCAGTTTCCGGCGCTGGGGCTGCTCAGCGGCGAATATCATCCCGACTCGCTCTTCACCGCTGCGCAAGCCTACCTCATCGGCCTGGGCCTACGAGACGGCTCGCCCGGAGACTGCTTCAGCAGCGGCACTAGGCTGCCCTACCAGCGGGTGTATCATCGCCCCGACAGCGGCACGGACGCAACGTACGCGCCCGGCCTGGATGCTTTTGCGTGGAACCAGTATTTCGGGCCAGTAGCCGGCATGGGCGACGTGCGCACCCAGCAAACGGAGCTGGTGTACTACCGGCGCGGTGCGGGCGCGCCGGTGGTGTGCGGCTCGCTGGTGGGCTTCGCCACGCTGCTGCCCGTGCGGGTGGCGCCGGTCAGTGCCATCGCCAGCCTTTTCCCAAACCCGGCGGCGGAAACGGTTATCCTGAAGATGAGTGCCCCCGCCAGCCCCGGCGCCCGCGTGGAACTGCTGGACGCGCTGGGCCGCCGCCTGTGGACCACCGCGCTGCGGCCCGGCCAGCACGCGGTGCTGGTGCCCCTCGCGGGCCAGCCGGTGGGCGTGTACGCGGTGCGCCTGCAAGGTGCGGCCGGGGCGGCTGCCACTTTTCGCCTGAACAAGGAATAAGCAGTGGGCAACTCATGCAAAAAGGGCCTGTTTCCAGTGGAAACAGGCCCCTTTTTTAACGCAAAACGGGGAAGCTTACGCCACGCTCACCTTCACCATATTGGCTTTGCCTTTTTCCTGAATGGGCATGGAGCCGGTGTTGATGAAAACATCGC
>JAYSZD010000178.1:0-5081 GCA_043738185.1 Hymenobacter sp.
CCCACCGAGTTGTAAAACAACATGGTGGTCTTGGAGTAGGGGTAATAGCCAATAAGCGCCGTGATGCGCTGTAGTTCCTTCTCGGCGTACTCGGCGGCCCGGCGGGCGCTGGGCTCGCCGCCGTCGTAAAACATAACATTGAAGTTCTGCGTGCTCAGCTGCTGCCACCTAAACTCTTTGTGCTGAATGCGAACGCGGCCAAAAGGCTCCTGCGCCGTTTGGGCCCGTGCCGCCGGCGAGAGCAGTAGCGGGCAGAGCAGCGCGAGCACTCCCAGCGTGCGTTTCGCGGATAGTAGAATGTTCATAATATGGGGAACGAGCAAAGGCAGGAATTAATCCGCAGAAACACTAGAAATATTTTGAAGCAATGCTAGTTGTAGATTTTTAGTTGTCGAAGCTATTTAGAAAGCCGGTTTTTCTAGGCGGACGTCAGATGATGATAGGTTTTTCGGCTTTCTGAACAGCTTCGTCGGTTGCCAGATGACATTACATGACTAGCAACCAACAACTGAAAACTAACAACCGTCAGCCCACGCCAACCGATTGCAACTTGTAGTAGCGCTCCAGGCTGCAGTCGGGCCAAAGGTCGGTGCGGCCCTCCAGCCAGTCGGCCAAGAGCACGGCCAGCCGCGGGGCCAGCATTACACCTTTTGAGCCGTAGCCGCCGCAGAAGCTCAGCGCCGGCACCGTAGGGTGGGGCCCTAGCAGCGGGCGTCGGTCGCGCACGGCGGGCCGTACTCCGGCTTGCTGCCCCACAATGGTAAACGGCAGCTCGGTAATAACAGACAGGCGAGCCGCCAGTTCCTCGCGTGCCACGGCCGTAATGCCGCTGGCGAATGGAGGCCAGCGGTAGGTAGCGCCTACCCGGAAGCGGGCACCGCCCACGGGCACCACGTAAGCGCCCCGGTTCAGTACCTGGGCCGCACTCATGCCGGCGCACTCCACGTCCAGCACCTCGCCCTGGTTGGGAGTGAGGGGCAGCCAGCTAAAATAAGGATTACGCACAGCTGCCGCGCCCTCGCAGCAGATGACGTGCCGGGCCCGGACCTGGTCGGCATAAACGGCGCCGGCCGGACTGGTTTCCAGCCGCGTCCAGTCAAACGCTTCGCTTCGCAGCCAGCCCGCGCGGGTACCTTCGGCGGCCAGGGCCGCCAATAGTTCGCGCACGGCCACGTGTCCGCCGTGCTGCAGCCACGCGCCGCCAAAAGGAGCGTGAATGCCCGTCAACCTGGGGTCGGCGGTGGCAACATCGGTTACAAAGTCGCCCCACGGATGGTCGGCGCTGCGGGCCAGCACGGCGTTCTGTTCTTCGAACGAGCTGAAGAGTTTGAAAATAGGCGCTTCGCTAAAAAAAGCCTGGCCGTAGCGGTGTTCCAGCTCGCGGTAAAAAGTGGCGGCGAAGGGCAACAGTTCGGCTCCGCGCCAGGTGAGGGCGAAGCGCTTGCCGGCCACGGGGTTCATGAGGCCGGCCGCCACATTCGAGGCCGAGTTGGCCTGGCCAGGGTCGTACACCAGCACCTGGTGGCCCCGCTGCCGCAGCACGTAGGCTAGGGTAGCGCCCGCGATGCCGTGGCCCACTACCAGAAAGTCGCAGTCTGTCATGGCTGGCAAGGTAAGGAACCGCGCGCGTACTCTATTCCCGGCGGAGCAGGAAAATATTATGGCTGGGTGGCCCGGCCGCCGGCCGGCACCGTATCTGAGATTGGCCGGCGCGGGCGGGCAAATCTTCATTCGGCGCGGCGTCGTACCTTTCCGCATTGCTCAGATACCCTATTTCGCATGACTGTCGCCGGTTTTACCTTCAACGCATTTTCCGAAAATACCTACCTGCTGATTGACGAAGCCACCCGGCACTGCGCCATCGTGGACCCCGGCTGCTACGCACCGAATGAGCAGCAGGCTCTGCGTGAATACGTGACAGACAATGGTTTACAGGTGACACTGCTGCTCAACACGCACGCTCACATCGACCACGTCCTCGGCAACCACTTTGTGCTTACTACCTGGCCGGGCACGCCGTTTTTGCTGCACCGGCTCGATTTGGCCACGCTGCGCGCCGTGCCGACCTACGCGGCCAACTATGGCTTTCCGCAGTACCAGCCCGCCGAGCCCACCGGCGAGCTGGTGGCCGGCCAACCCGTGCGCATCGGTGAAACGGCGCTGGAAGTGCGCTTTACGCCAGGCCACGCGCCGGGCCATGTGGTGTTCTACCACGAGCCCACGGCCACCATTATTGGCGGCGACGTGCTGTTTCAGCGCAGCATTGGCCGCACCGACCTGCCCGGCGGTGACCACGCCACGCTGCTGCACAGCATCGAAACCGAACTGCTGAGCCTGCCCGATGCCACGGTGGTGTATCCCGGCCATGGCCCGGCCACCACCATTGGCGAGGAACGGCGGGACAATCCGTTTCTTACGTCATTTAACAATTAACATTCAGCCTTTAGCAGCTGGTAGCTTGGCGCAGTTTGCGCGGCGATATCGGCTGAAAATTCCTTGTGTGATATGACTAAAGTGTTAAATGTTAATTTGATACCTGCTTAAATGAAAAAACACCTGCCCAACGCCATTACCTGCCTGAACTTACTGTGCGGCTGCCTGGCGCTGAAGTTTATTTTTGATGGACAGCTGGAACTCGGGGCATGGTTTGTGGCCGCTGCCGCCGTGGCCGACTTTGCCGACGGGCTGGTGGCGCGGGCCCTGCGGGTGTCGTCGGCCATTGGCAAAGACCTGGACTCGCTGGCCGACATGGTATCGTTTGGCGTGGTGCCGGGCGCCATTCTATTTAAGTTGCTGAGTATGGATGCCAGCCTGGCCGCTGGCGCGTGGCACTGGTTGCCCTACGCCGGGTTCACGGTGAGCATTTTCTCGGCGCTGCGTCTGGCTAAGTTCAACAACGATACCCGGCAGACGACCTCCTTTATCGGCCTGCCCACGCCGGCCTGTACGCTGGTGGTGGCGTCGCTGCCGCTCATCCTGACCTACGACCAATACGGCCTGTCGGGCTTCATTCTCAACCCGTGGTTGTTGCTGGGCCTCACGGTGCTGCTCTCGGGCTTGCTGGTAGCCGAACTGCCACTCTTTGCTCTGAAATTCAAGAACTTGCGCTGGGGCGACAACCGCCGCCGCTTTCTGTTTCTGCTGTTGGCGGCTGCGCTGGTGGTGCTATTGCGTGCGGCGGCGGTGCCGCTGGTGGTGCTGCTCTACGTGCTGCTGTCGGTGCCCAAAATGGCGGAGCGATAGAACTTTTGTCGACTCAGTCACAATAAATGGATTATCCGGTTGTTAAGAAGCCATTATTCAGTGAACCTGCTGAAGCGCGCCGCTGTTGCGGTGCCACTGCGTGGCAGGCCGGAGGGAGGGAAGCAGGAGTTCAATAACCTAATGTGTATGCGTCCATTTTTTTACTTTGTTGCTTTTGCGGGCCTGCTGCTTGGTATTAACGCCTCAGCGCAAGCGCAGTCTGGTGGACCGGTCGTGGCCCACGGCACCGTTAAATGGGGCGGCTACACGCAAGTACCCACTCTGGGTTCGCGCAAGCAGAAGGTACCCACGTTTAACGAAGTGCACCAGGCGCTGGACGACCAGGTGGGCTGGTATAGCCTGCGGCTGAAAGGTGCCGTGAGCCAGGGCGAGCTGGTGAACATGGTGTACGAGCCGTTTTCCGCCGCCGACGCAAAGCTCTTCAACACCAACAAGCTGCCCGACGGCCCCGAGCCCAAGCTGCAGTCCGGCACCGAGATGAAGCAGGTAGTGACGCACCTGAGCCTGCGTCCGGTGCGCCGCAACCCCCAAACCGGCCAGCCCGAACGGCTGGTATCGTTTGACTACCGCTATGCCCCCGGTGCTAGTGCCGCCGTAGCCCGCCGCCCTACTGCTTCCCGCCGCTACGCTACCAACTCGGTGCTGGCCACGGGCGACTGGTACAAGATGGGCGTGAGCGAAAGCGGTATTTATAAGCTCGACCGGGCGGCGCTGCAAAGCATTCTGGGCGTGAGCAGCCTGCAAGGCATCAACCCCAACAACCTGCACGTGTACGGCAATGCCATGGGGATTTTGCCCCAGGCCAATGCTGCGCCGCGCCCCGACGACCTAGCCGAAAACAACGTGCTGTTCGTGGGCAATGGCGATGCTACTTTCGATGACAACGAGTACGTACTATTCTACTCGCCGGGGGCGCATACCTGGGAGGCGGATGGCGGCTCGTTCCGGCATCGCAACAATATTTATACCGACACCACTTTCTACTTCGTGACGGTGAACGGCACGGCCGGGCGCCGGGTGCCTACAACCGCCGCGCTGACTGCCTCCGGCGCCACGCCCACCATTAACACCTTCGCCTACCGCGCCTTCTACGAGCACGACCTAGCCAACCTGATGCATACTTCCGGGCCGGGCGGTTCGGGCCGCAACTGGGTGGGGGAGGGCTTTGCCGTGAATGAGCGAGAGGAATTCCCTTTTCGCGAATCCCCTTTCAATAACATTCCCGACCTGGTGCCCAATTCGCCCGTCCGGGTGACGGCTTCGGTGGTGGCGCGGTCCAATACCCCGAGCGCGTTTCAGCTCACCCTCAATGGCACCGTCATGGGCAGCCAGCTGCTGGAAGCGCGGCCGACCTACGAGTTTGGCGCCATTGCCACCGTAAGCACCGAAACCAAACAGCTGCCGCTGGCCAGCCCCGGCTCGGAGTTTAAGGTGGGCCTGACGTTCACCAGCAACGACCCCAGCGCCGCGGGTTACTTGGATTACCTGGAAATTACGGCCCAGCGCCAGCTGCGCCTCAGCGGCGACCAGCTGGAGTTTCGCTCCTTGGCCAACATTGCCCCGCAGGCCACCAACCAGTTTGAGCTGGCCAACGCCACCGGAGCCGTGGTGTGGGACGTAACCAACCCCCGCCGGCCCGCCGCGCTGCCCTTGACCGTCGCTGGCGCCACGGCCCGCTTCGTGGCCTCGGCTGATACCCTGCGCGAGTACGTGGCCTTCCAGCCCGGCGGTGCCTTCAACCGGCCGCGCGCCTTTGGCAAGGTGGCCAACCAGAACCTGCACGCGCTGAACAGCAATCCGAATGCGTTAACTGACCT
>JAYSZD010000179.1:0-2072 GCA_043738185.1 Hymenobacter sp.
GGGCTGGCCTTTCTTCACCCGCTGCCCCTCGTCGACATAGATTTTCTCCAGAAAACCCTTCACCCGGGCCCGCAGCTCCACGTTGCGCACGGCCTGCACATCAGCCACGTACTCGCGGGTGAGCACCGTGTCGTGGGGGGCCAGGCGCATCACGGGCAGGGCCACGGCCGGCGCGGCCTCCGTCTCAGCTTCGGCCTTGCCCTGGCCGCAGCCAGCCAGCAGGGCACTTCCTCCTATGAAGAATGGCAGACAAAAATGGCGCAGGTAGCGCAACAAGGAGCTTTGCATAGACACAGGAAGGGGGCATGGGCCACACCACGGGCGCGGGCGGCAGCGGAAAAAGCAGTGGGTAAGTAATGAAGGAGACCGGCGCTACGGCAGCAGGGCCAGCAGCTCTTCGTCAATCAGGTCGGGTACCGGGGGACAGGGCATCAGGTAGCAGCGGGCCATGCGGTCAAGCAACGCCTGGCCCCGGCGTACGATGGCGGTGCCCTGGTCCTCCGACCATTCCAGCACCGGGTCGGCGGCGAGTACTGCCTGTTGCCACCACCGCAGCGAGGCATCCGAATGGCCCAGGCGGCGCACGATGTCGCGCCGCAGCGGGCGTACGGCCAGCAGCTGAGCAGCGGGCGAAAGAGCAGAAAAGGAAACGACGGTGGCCATGCAAGGGTAGTTTAACTGTTAAATGCAAGTGGACAAGCATTTTGAGTCAGGGTTGAGATGCTGCTGTCGTATCCGGCAGGGTTTGCGGGGCGGCGGGCAGGCGTAACGTCACCACCGTTTGGGAGTCCAAGCTTTGCTGCTCCAGCTCCTCTTTCATCTGCTGGGCCCACATCCGGCTGTCGAGCTGGAGCAGCAGATAAAAGTTGAGGCCCGTGGAGAGGACCAATACGCCCACCAGCAGGTAGAGCAGCATCCAGGGGCGTTTTTCTCGTTTCATAGCAGCGGTTTGGCGACAGGGGAAGGCACAAAAGACCCTCCCCGACATTAACGTAGTCTGAATGCGACATTAAAAAACATTAAAACAGGGTCGGCTCAGGGCCGGGCCACGGGCAGCTGCAGGATAACCGTGGTGCCCCGGCCGGGGGCCGACTCCAGGAACAGGTCGCCGCCGTGGCGCTGCGCTATTTTCTGGGTCACGGCCAGGCCGATGCCGTAGCCGGGCTCGTGGCGGCCATTTTCGGCCCGGTACAGCGGCTCCAGCACCCGCGCCAGCTCGGCGGGCTCGATGCCGATGCCGGTGTCGGCCACCGCTACCGCCACGGCGTCCGGACCGGGGTAGCTCAGGGTGGCCCGCACTTCAGCGCGGGAGTACTTGCAGGCGTTGTCGAGCAAGTTGAGCAGGGCCGTGGTCAGCAGCTGCGCGTTGCCGGTCACGGCAAACGGCGTATCGAGCCGGGCGGGCAGCTGGCCAAAATCAACCCGCAGCGTGCGGTCCGGGTAGCGGCTCTGGCACTGGGCCACGGCCTGGGTCAGGCACTCATCGAGGCGCACGGTCTGGCGGCGAAAAGTAGTTTCGTCGGCCTGGGCCAGGGCCAACAGGCCGTTAGTTATGGACACGAGGTGGCGCAGCTCCTCCACGGCCGAGGCCATGCTCTCGCGGGCTTCGGGCAGCGTCTGGTCGTAGGCGTGCGCCATTTGCAGGGTGCCCAAGGCCACCGTCAACGGCGTGCGCAGCTCGTGCGAGGCGTGATTCACGAAGCTTTTTTGCGCCTCGAAAGCCTGCTCCACCCCGCTCAGCATCTGGTTGAAGGTGATGGCCAGCTGCGCAATTTCATCGGTGCCGTTGCCTTCCTCCACGCGGCGGCTTAGCTCGCGGGCCGTAATGCGGCGCACCTGCTTCACCACCCGCGCAATGGGCTTGAGCGACTCGTCGGCGAAATACCAGCCGGCCAGAATAATGAGCACCAGCGCGCCCACGTTACCCACCAGCAGAATCAGCCGCAGGTTGGCCAGCTGCGCCCAACCCAGCTCGTCGTAGCCCGCCGCGAACAGCCGGTACAGGTGGCCCGGCTCGCCATACGTCAGTCCCACGGCGTCCAGCGTCCCGGCCCGGAAGCGCACCAGCGGGC
>JAYSZD010000180.1:0-5071 GCA_043738185.1 Hymenobacter sp.
CGCCTCGACGCCGAGGTGCTGATGACCCAGCTCAAGAAGAAAAGCCTGCGCGCCGAAGTGCAGCTCACCACCAAAACCAACGGCTTCACCGGCCCGGCGCTCAAAGTAACGTTCCGCAACCGCTCGGCGCTGCGCGGGGCCGAGCAGCTGCTCATCAACGGCATTGCCTCCACCGAAACCCAGACCGGCGGCGGCAACGGTGCCCTGGGCCTCACCAGCTTCGAGTACGGCGTCAACGCCCAGCTCCTTATTCCGCGCCTGGTAGCGCCCAACCTGCCGCTGCTCGATGTGCGGCTGCCCAATTCTGACTTCCAGCCCCGCACTAAGATTGAGGCGGGCGTGCGGGCCGTGACGCGCGCCAACTACTTCTCGCAGAATTTCTTCAACGTGAACTACGGCTACACCTGGAAAACCAAGGTGACCAACGAGCAGGAAATCCGGCCCATCGACATTACCTACGTGCAGTTTACGCCGACTGACATATTCACCGATATTCTGAATACGCCGGAGAAGAGTTTTCTAAAAAGTGCCTTTCAGCAGCAGTTTATCCTGGCCAGCTCTTACCGGTACACCTACAACCAGCAGTCGCTGGAGCAGCGCCGCCAGCAGATTTATTTCAGCGGCCAGCTTGAAGGCAGCGGCAACCTCGCGCAGGGCCTGGCCACGTCCATCAAAACGCCCAAAGGCCCGTCGGGCGGCAACACCCTGCTGGGCCAGGAGTACAGCCAGTACCTCAAGCTCGATTTGGAGGTGCGCGAGTACTACCGCATCAGCCCCAACCCCGCCTCCGGCAACCGCATTGTGGCGCGCCTGCTAGCTGGCATTGGCAACCCCTACGGCAACTCGCGGGTGCTGCCCTACCCCAAACAGTACGGCATCGGCGGTCCTAACAGCGTGCGGGCCTTTGCCGCCCGCGGCATCGGCCCCGGCATCTACAAGCCCCTGAACCCCGACCAAAAGGCCAACCAGTTCTACGACCAGGTGGGCGACATTCGCCTGGAAGGCAACATTGAATACCGCCAGGACCTGTTTCCTTACGTGAAAGGTGCCCTGTTTGTAGATGCCGGCAACATCTGGCTGGTGAACCCCGACCCCGGCCGCCCTGGCAGCGAGTTCAAAATGAACTCCTTCCTCAACCAGCTGGCCGTAGGTTACGGCGCTGGCATCCGCATCGACGTGCAGTTCTTCGTCATCCGCTTAGATTATGCCCTACCCTATCGCGCCCCATCCGGCACGCCAACCGATAAAGCTGGCCGCCTGAACCTAGCCATTGGGTATCCGTTCTAAAGCCGTTCTCAAGTAAGCACTGGAATGAAATCGATTTGACAATGCACCGAGCTTCGGTTCGCTGCGCTCTGCATGACAGTCCAATGACTTTTTGAACTGCTTCTTTTCCAGCTTCCTCCAAATAAATACATCATTTCACCTAATGATGGGCATTCGCTCAAATGGGCGTTGCCGGTCGAATTGGTAGCGATAGGTAGCGTGGGTTTTTACGATGGTGGCTCCGATGGAGCGCGTGGTGACCAGCATGCGCGGGTTGAAGTCGCCAATCCAGTTCATTTCAATGTCGGCGTAACCCGCGTCGATGAAGGCCTGCCGGGCGTACACCAGCATGGCGGCGTCCACGCCCTTGCCCTGGTATTCGGGCACTACCCCGTAGATGATGCCGAACAGCCGCTTGTCGGAGCGCCGCATGAAGCGCCATTGTTCCCATAAGAAACGCAGCTTGCCCCACAGATTCAGGCGTCGCCCTACGTGCCGGAAAATCTGGTTTAGCTCGGGCAGGCTGATGAAGAAAGCCACCGGCTCGGTGCCGTGGTAGGCAAACCAGAGCAGGCGCTCGTCTACCACGGGTTTCATTTCCTTCACAATGCCACGGGCCTGGTCGATGGTCATCAGCTTCACACCGGTGTGCCTGGCCCAGGCCAGATTATAGACGTGGTGGAAGTCTTGGGCCAGCTTTTCGGCATCGGCCTTGAGGGCGTGCGCGAAGCGAAATTCGGCGGCGCTGGCTTCGGCTTTTTTGGCGAAGCTGGGGTGCAGGGGCGCGGCCGTGGTGCGGTAGCAGGTGTACTGCTTGAAGTAAAGCTGAAACCCGTACTGTTCGAAAAGAGCTTGGTAGTAAGGCGGATGCCAGAACATGCCGTAGTTGGGCGCGCGGTCAAAACCATCAATCAGCAAGCCCCAAAACCGGTCCCGCTCGCCAAAGTTGATGGGACCATCCATGGCCTGCATGCCACGGGCGGCCAGCCACTGCCGGCCCGCATCAAACAGCTGATTAGCGGCCGACTGGTCGTCGATGCACTCAAAAAAGCCCAGGCCGCCAGTGGGCAAATCCGCATTTTGCACATCCACCGCGTCGCGGTTCAGGAAGGCGGCTACCCGGCCAATGACCGTACCCGAGGCATCCGTCAAAACCCAGCGGGCGGCCTCACCGTTGGCAAACCGAGGGTTTTTGGCAGGGTCGAATACCACTTCCACCTCGTTTTCGAGCGGGTTGATGTACTGCGGCACCGCGCCGTGCAAGCGGGCAGGCAGGGCAATAAACTGCCGCGCCAGGCGGGCATCCGTAACTTCAAGCAGTGGCATAACGAGGGAACAAAAACAGGGCTTCGGCAACGAAGCAGAAAGGCACATCGGGCCACAAAGAAACACCCCGCCGGCCGCTCAGGGCCGCCGCAGCACCGAGAGAATAGCCGCCTCGCCCACCCGAATGGTATGCACCGGCTGGCCCAT
Source organism: Hymenobacter sp. (assembly GCA_043738185.1). GTDB lineage: Bacteria > Bacteroidota > Bacteroidia > Cytophagales > Hymenobacteraceae > Hymenobacter. The sequence goes on from JAYSZD010000180.1 coordinate 2,740, forward strand.
GCGGGCCGGGTACGGGCCGGGATGCCAGCGGTAGATGGTGAAATAATAAGCGGCCTCGGCGGGCGGCACAATGCGTAGCCGGGCGCGATCGGTCGGGGGTAGCATTTTCAAGTTGATGAGCAGCGTGAGGGCCGTGCGCTCGTCCATGGCGATGGGCAGTATCGGGCGCGAGTCGTGGGCCAGCACCCATTCCAACCCCTGCCGCGTGGAGAGGCCCCAGTAGTCGCGCTCAAAATTCCGCTCAATGGCCGGACCGGGTAAGAAGCTGAAGTACGTGTACTGGTAGGGATGCTCGGCCACCAGGCGCCACGCGGTGCGGGCCGTACCCACCGCCACCAGCACCAACCCCACCCGCGCCACCGGCCTCACCCAAACCAACCGCTTCGGTTCCAATTGCCCATCCGTTGCGGCCCGCCACAAGGCCCGCAGGCCCCGCACGGCCAGCAGCACAAAAGCCGGGTAGATGAAATAAAGATGACGCCAGCCGTCGTAGATGGAAGAGCGAAGCAGAATCACGCCTAGCAGCGGGCCGAAAAACCACGCCAGCAGCAGTAAGTCGTGTCGGGCGCCGGTCCGCCGCAACCAGCGCCAGACGCCAATTCCACGCACGCCACCCACCACACCGGCCACGCCCAACCCAAAAAGCAAGGTGTAGGGTACCGGCGTGGTAATGAGCAGCCACACCGGCGCATAATGCCACGGCAATGCCTGAATTGCCACAAAATCACCCCAGTAAAACACCTCCAGCGGCTTGACATACTGGCTGAAGCTGTGCAGCGCAGCCAGGAAATTACCTACCGGGTTCTCCCACAAATACGGCCAGCCCAGCACCACGCCAGCCACCATTATCGGCAGGTACAAACCCAGCGCGCCTGCCAAGCCGCGCCGCCGCGCCGGCCGGTACCCCAGCTCCAAAGCCCCGAAGCCCAGCGTGAGCAGCGGCACCAACACGCCCATGGTGCGCACGTCGATGGCGGCGGCGCTGACCACCGCGTGCAGCAGCGCCCGCCCGGCCGTGGGCCGCCGCAGCAGCTGGCGCAGCGTGAGCATGGCCAGCGCAAACAAACTCAGAAAAACAAGGTCCTTGTAGTTATAGAACGACTCGGCGAAAATGCGCGGCGAGAGTACCAGCAGCCCCGCCCCCACCAGGCCCCAGCGCCAGTTGTCCAGCCGCCCGGCACCCAGCCGAAACACAGCCCAGGTACCCGCCACAAATAGCAAAAACCCCAGCAAGTGCCGTCGATACGCCCATTCCGCCGGGTCCGGACCGGGCCACAGGGCCTCCAGCACCACCAGCGGCAGCATGAACAGCACGCCGTGGTCGGCGTCGCGGTGCTGGCGCAGGTCGGGAATGTCGGCCAGTCGGGGCTGGTTTTGGGCGAGGCGGGGCGCCAGTTTCAGGGCCACGTACTTGGCACTTACGAAGGCGTTGAGTCGGTCGGCGGGCTCGTCCCAGCCCATGCCGTAGTCGCGGTGCCGGGCCACACCCAACAGAAGCAACAACCCAAAAAACACGCCCACCCAACGGTGGGAAACAGTAAGAAAACAGGAAGTGCAGAAGGACACAGCAAAAGATAACAGAACAACGCTGCAAAGATGCTGCGGCCCCGCGCCAAAACGACAAGCTTATCGAGCAGCCCTTTTCTGCTCCTGAATAATATTACTATATTGGTACCTCTACCAGTTCTGACAGCCCGCCAGCGCAGCCAGCAATTGCTCCCTCACAGTGCAAAGGGAATACGCTGAGCTCATCGAGCTGCATAACTACCCCCACAGAACTTCTTTTCCTCTCTGCGCGCGGTCTGGAATACCCACGAGCTGAGGCCGGCCCCCTTTTGCTTGCCATAGGGCATCGGGTTGGAATTTTCTGCTTTCTGCAGCTATGAAACATCTTATTCTGCTTCTTACATGGTGGGTAAGCACGGTAGCCGCAGCCCCCCTTTCATACCAGGATGTTCGCACCGACAGCCTCAAAAAGCTGCTCATTACCGCGCCGCCGGACTCAAACCGGGTGATGATGCTTACCCAGCTGGCCTATGAGTACACCCAAACTGACCCGCTCTTCACCATTTCCTACGGCCGGCAGGCCCTGCAGCTGGCGCAGCAGCTCCGGTTTAAATCGGGCGAAGGCTGGGCGCTGGTTCGGTTGGGTTCCGGTTTCCGGGAAGCTGGCAACTACCCCGCCGCGCTGCAAATGGGCCAGCAAGGTCTGGTGATTGCCGAGGAACTGCACAATGCAAAAATGACGGCCCGTGCCCTCAACGCCCTGGGCTACCTCTACTGGGAGCAGGGCAACAGCCGGCCGGCCCTGGCCTGTTTTTTTCGGGCCAAA